>CAIOHI010000333.1 GCA_903858075.1 uncultured Actinomycetes bacterium | reverse complement strand
TGAGTGCAGATTCATCGGCTTCCACCGACTCGAGCGTTACTTCCTCAATAACTGAAGCCTCTTCGCTGAAGTCGGCTTCTGTTGCGGCCTCGTCATATGTGGCTTCAGTGGCATCTACGTATTGCTCTACATCGGGTTCGGTGTATTCCGTTTCTTCGGCGTACACCGTGCTTGGCGCAGCGAGTGTTTTGGAGAATCCGTAGAGGCATTCAGCAATGTCGTCGCGAACGGTGAGGTTGTAGGTGCCTTTGAATTCTGTTACACCATCTTTTTCATAGTGCGGTGACGCCACTTTGTAATTCAATGTCTTGGTCTCTGCATTAAATGCAGGTGGGCCTTCGGAATAAAGTAGCGAGTTGGTGGTGACGATTCCCGTGACGCCCGATGCATCTTTAATGCACGGCCCTGCAGAATTCATTTCGCCTTGAGAGAGCGTACGTACCCGCCACTGGCTGGTGAGCACCGTTGCTTTATCTTTGATGAAGTTTGTCCATAACTTCAATTCGTTGAATGCAGCTTCTGAATATACGCGTGACCCAGCAAAGGCATTGCGTAGTAGTGGGTCGGAACTCATCGGGCCATCGATGCGGCCGCCACAAGCCGCAGGGCAAATATCGTTAAACCACTTCTGGAGATCGGCTGGAAGGTCGGGCCACATTGCAACACCAGCAACCGTAGGAACGCGAACTGGTGCAGCGGCGACAGTAACCGTTGTTTTGCCGCCAATAGTTGCGAAATCGATATTGGGGTCTTTCATGCGCCCGTGCAACCAACCAACTGGCTCCGATGCCAGACGCACTTTTAGTTCGTAAGAAAAGCCTGCGGGGAATGCATGACCCAGTGCGCACCTGCCCTCTTCAGCCCAAACTATGCATCTGTATTTGCCATAGTCGGCAGCATTACCTGCGAAAGATACCTTTCCTTTTCCTGTCGCATCGTATTGCTGACGATAAATGTCAATTGAGCAACTCTCATAGCGTGAGTCGCATTTGGTATCAAAGACGCTCACCGGAACAATGCTTGCGGAAAGTGACCGTTTGTTTCCCGTTGATTTGTCGCCCCCCACATTTACTATCACCGCATAGTCAGAACCGAATGCATGCGGAGCACCAGGCAAAGACCAGAGGCTTGGAGTGCGCCCCATGGGGACACCTTTTTCAACTGAGCCGTCGAATTCGTTAGCTCCTTTTTTGGGGAACATTTCTTTATAAGTGCCGGCAGTAATTTCTTGGGAAGATGAAATTGACGAAATACCTTCAATGCAGTCGATAGTGATGCTGACAGAACACGGGGCCAAAATCGCTTTGTAGTAGTAGTTATCTGCGTTGGCACATGGTGAACTAGCTAAGGAAGTGCACAGCAGCTCACCAGTAGATGACGACATAGTAGACATCACCGAAACACTGTTACCGCCACCAGATGCCTGCACTGAGTCTTCAAGAATGATGCCGTGCAGACCGAGGGTTGAATCCATCGGGCTGGGCCACTGTTCGTCCTCCACAACGGTGTCGACCGCGCCAGCGCTACTGGAAGTGCCAATGACTACTGTGCTTACCAGCAACGCTGGAAGTGCGAAAGCTATTGTAAAAAATGCTTTGAGACGACTGTTCATAATTTCCCCAAGTGCTAGTAGCAGAAGGGTAACAGACCTATTTGTTGCAAATGGGCGACAGTTTGTAACTCAAATAGAGCAACGTTTATTCGGGGAAGAACTTGCGCAGGTCGGCAAGGCGCACGTCATTCGAGAACACCTCAATAGGTGGCTGAATGTCGAGGCGTAGACCACGCTGAATAATGCGGCACGTGGTGTGCTGGTTGTATTCGGCAAGTGTGACAGCCCAACCATCGCGACCAGCGCGAGCGGTACGGCCCGAG
>CAIOHI010000332.1 GCA_903858075.1 uncultured Actinomycetes bacterium | reverse complement strand
GTGAGAGAAAGAGCCAGGAAAACAACATCTGCACCAACCAATGCATCCACAAGATTTTCTTGCCCCACAACGGTGTCAACGCCATCAATGTTTTCCACTGTTCTACGAACAACCGTGATGTTGCATTTGAATGGCTTTAGCAATCGAACAAGAGACTCGGTTATTCCGCCGCCGCCGACAATGGTGACTGCAGCACCCAACAAATTGCGTCCTGCTGGACCAGTCCACTGAGCCGCCCGAGAATACGTTGCTACGTGACGCATACCGGCAAGCGCTAACGCCAGTGCGTGTTCAGCGACAGGCTCTGCATACACGCCCTTGCCACATGTCCAGATGCGATCGTCGTCGAGTATCGGAACAAAGTTCTCTATTCCTGCAAAAGGAACTTGCACCCACTCGAGATGGCCGTGTGCGTCAAGAATTTCGCGCAAGCCAGATGCATCACGAGCCGCAGTCCAGACAATTGCAGACGCATCCGCGGGTTCGACAATGTGACCACCACCAGCAATTACTGCTTCTCGCACCCACTCAGGAGAATTGTGCGGCTGTACTGCTATCGCGCGACTACTCGGAGGTTCCATACACGTTTAACGCTACGTCAACTGCCAGCAATGGTGGCAGCGATTTCACTTGAAGAACTGCCAGACCTGCGAAGAACAACGGTGACGAACCACAGCGCGCCAAGAGTGACGCAGAACAGGATTACTGCCCCTACGCCCCAGAACGGCTTAATAGTGCTGCGAGTGGCACCGAGTAACGCGACAGGGAATGTTGTGGAACCAGCCTCACTGATCAGTGTTGAGATAACTGCGTTATCAAGGCACAACGTGAACGAAAGTAGCCCGCCAGCAATGAGAGCTGATGAAATGAGCGGCAAGGTGATTTGTCTGAATGCACGAGCAGGAGTTGCTCCAAGGTCAGCTGCGGCTTCTTCTAGTGATTCATCAAGTCCGGCAAGTCGCGCACGAACAATAAGGGTGACAACAGCGCTGGCATACAGAGACTGACCGACCCACAGTTTGTTCATGCCTCCGTTGAATGGACCCCAGCCGTTCTTAAATGGGTACCCGATGATGGGGAAATCGGCGACTCGTGGGAACCATGTTGCAAGTGCAATGGCATCCATAATTTCTGGCGTCACAAGAATAAGGAACACAGTGGCCATAAAAACCTTGGTCCAAACACCAGGCCGGCGAGCAAGTGCTATTCCTGCAAAGCCACCAAGTATCACTGCCAAAATTGTGGCCCCGAATGCTGCAATAAACGAGTTGCGAATTGCATCACCGATACTCGCAAAATCAAAAACGGTTTCATACCAGTCTGTTGACATTCCATTAATCACAAAAGCCAATAAGAACGCAGCGGGACCAGACCAATTCAATAAACGACGAGAGATCTTGGTGGTGCGCATTAAGACATTTCGAAGAATGACCGAAACAACAAACAACACTGCAAAGCGAATAAGCACTGCCCAAGCCACTGAACCGTCGAACAGTTCATCCCACCACTTCACGCCTGGTGTACCGGACCAAATAGTGAAAGAACTTCCACCGTTGAATGAGTGAAAGACAACCAACAAGATCGGTATAAACAAGAACACGAGAACGAGAACGGTCCAGACAGTTAACGCAATGGGCAGGACATCAAAATTGAATAGTGCGCCCTTACCTTCGCGTGTGCGAGCAACAGACCTCTCATGAAGCTAATGTTTGATGCGTGTTGATATCGGTGTCGGATGTTTCAAGACCCAAGTGATGCCCCACACAATTGCTGCCCCAACAACCATCGATAACAGAACTGCACCAATCATCAGAATCGCCATTGCAGATCCGAGTGGCCAGTTTTGAGCGCCGCTGAATTGCGAAGCAATCATGGACCCGATCATGTTTCCTTTTGCTCCACCAAGAACCGTGGCCGTGACATAGTCGCCACACATAGGAATGAACGTCAG
>CAIOHI010000331.1 GCA_903858075.1 uncultured Actinomycetes bacterium | reverse complement strand
TCTTCACGCAATCATTCTTGGGTTGGTGCAAGGGCTTTCCGAATTTTTGCCCATCTCGTCAAGCGGTCACCTGGCATTAGTGCCGTGGTTGTTTGGGTGGAACGACTTTGGCAATTTGGCCAATGGCGCTGCAGTCGAAAAAGCATTTGATACTTCATTACATTTGGGCACTTTGCTTGCCGTGTTGTTTTATATGCGACAAGAGCTCGTTGGTTATGTTCGCGAAGGCGTGCGTTTGATCGTTGCCCCTAAACGCGCAGACAAACAGATGGGTCGAAGGGCGTGGCTGTTTGTTGCATCAGCGATTCCTGCTGGTTTGGCCGGAGCAATTGGCGAACAGTGGGTGACCGAAAAACTCGGTTCGCCAGTCATGATCGCTATTTCGCTCATCGTGTTTGGTCTTGTGTTGTTGTGGGCCGACCGCTTGGCTGGGGAGCGCACAGAAAGCTCGTTTACAGCACGTGATGCAATGCTGATAGGTCTTGCCCAAGTACTCGCCCTCAATCCGGGCACCTCGCGCTCAGGCATCACGATTACTGCTGCGCGCAAGTTTGGTTTTTCTCGCGATGCCGCTGCACGAGTGAGCTTTTTGATGAGCGTGCCTGTGATTGGTGGGGCAGTGTTGTTTAAGTTGGCAAAACTTGCCAAAGACGGCATACCCGAGGGCCTACTCACACCAATGATTGTTGGCATTATCACTGCAGGTATATCTGGTTGGATTGCAATGTGGGGAATGATGCGCGTGTTGCGCAGTCGCAGCTTTAATGGTTTCGTTATTTATCGAATACTTGTAGGAGCGGGTGTGTTGTTACTCGCTGCTAGCTCTGTTCGCTAGCTCGACACCACCAACGTTGCGTCGCCAATTGCTGCGGCACTTGCGACTGCTGCAGACAAATCTGCTTGCACAGCGACTATGACACCGGGTGTGTTTTCGATCAAGCTGAGCACGAGTGCGTCGGCGGCAAGCACTACGCCATTGGCGATGATGTCGACATGATCGCCAACTTGCATTGGCGGCAGTGCTGCAGGTGGCACGATGGCCACTGATCGAAAACCAGTGGGCAGTTGCAACTGTTGAGTCGCGCTCGTTCCGGTATTGGTGGTGGTGAGTAATTCTCCAATCGAGATTGATTGTTGGGCGACTAAACCAGTTTGCAGATCGTGCAGGGCGGTTGGGGTAACTGCAGAGCGGGGAAGCGTGCGCAGACTAAATAACTGTGTGGTGATGATGTCACCAGGTTCAATGTTGCTTGAAGCAATGAGCACTGGTGTGGTTAAACCAAGTGAGGCGGTTGCCGACTGCATGCGTGAAAGTGTGATGAAGAACGTAAGCGCTGCACAACACACGAGACCCGCGATGACTTGATGTTGTCGCCGATTATTGCGGCACAATGCCAAGTAGTTGGCTGCGGCTATTTCGCGTATGCGCACAATGACGGGAGCGATGACACCTAAAAGTTTGTGCAGCGATGCCGGTACGAGTTTGTTGTTCATGCATTGTTGTGTGCGCGAGGCACACCAATAATGCGGGGTTTTAAAATTGCGTTACGACGCTGGCGTACTGGCTGGTGCTGCAGGCGTTGCGGCGGGTGCTGCTGCTGGAGCAGGAGTGGTGCTCTCGGAAGAGGCAGGGGTCGAGGCGCTTGTCGACGAAGTTGAAGCAGTGCTTGTGCTGCTCGAAGTCGACTTACTGTCGGTCTTGTAGAAGCCGCCGCCCTTAAATGAAACGCCAACAGGGGTGAATACCTTTTTGACTGGCTTTACGACGCCGTCTTGGGGATGGGCCAGCTCGGTCAATGGGTCGTCGGTGAAAGCCTGATAGACCTCAATGGTCTCGCCAGAGTCAATGAATTTGTAGACATACGTTGGCATCAGGTCAACAATTCTAGGATGCAAGGATGGCAATGCACACCGCTGTTATCCCCGCCGCTGGGTTGGGGACGAGGTTTTTGCCTGCGACCAAGGCGGTGCCAAAAGAATTGATGCCCATCTTTGACACGCCTGCCTTGCAACTGGTGATGGATGAAGCAATTGGGGCCGGGTGTGACCACATCGTTGTGGTGTCAAACAAAGCCAAGAGCGGCATCGAGGCGTACTTGGTGCCTTCGCCAGATGTTGTGAAGCGTGTGCGAGACAGTGGTCGCACCGAATTGGCAGATCGCTTGTCGCTGATCGGAACCGATGTCAAGATCACGGTCGCATATCAAGACGTGCCGCGTGGCCTCGGTCATGCAGTTGCATGCGCGCGACAAGCAGTTGGCAACGAATCTTTTGCGGTGTTGTTGCCCGACGAATTAATGGGCGATGCATCGTTG
>CAIOHI010000330.1 GCA_903858075.1 uncultured Actinomycetes bacterium | reverse complement strand
TGCCGAATTTGCGGTACACCACTTCAACGGGTCCTTTGCCAATTGAAGTTTGCCACCGAACACCAATGGCAACGAGAAGTGTCCACACCACGCTGGCAAAAATGAATGCGTTGGTGAACCCACCTGGTTGAACCCAGTTCCACCAATGGACGGCTGCGTTATAAACAAAACCATGGCAAAGGTACAACGTCAATGTGATTTGACCCGAACGTTGGAGTAGTTGAGCAAGTGGTGACGTGAAATATTTGTCGGCAGCAAAAGAAATGAGTACGACGATGACAACCGCGCTGGTGCAAGCACCAGCAGTTGCAAGTACGCCTCGTTCAAAGGGGTCTGTACTCAAAACGTGTTGCCATGAACCGCCAGTGTGGTGAAGTGCAAGACCACTCGCGAGGTATATGCAAAAAAGGGCTGGAATACTGGCAAAAAGGATGGTTTTTCTCTTGTCGCGAAAGACGGAATATGACTTTCCGATGATGAGACCAACGCAGAAGAATGCAAACCAGGGCAAAACCGGGTGTGTGTAATCGATGAAAAAGCGAAAGATGAGGTTGCGGGGTGTGGTGGGCTCAAAAGGTTGTAGCCAACTTGTGGTGTGGCCGTCTAGTTCTTGGCGGTAACGCCAAAAGGAAAGAAGTGCAGCGGTCACAGTGATTGTTGCAGCAAGTATGGCGATGTGTTTTGTTTTTAAATGAAATACACCAGCTGCCAAAATAAAATAGACGCCGTAGTACGGAAGGATGGTGCCGTGCCAGACCCATTCGAACATTGTTCCGATGGTGAAAAGAAATGTTCCGCGTCGAATAAGTAGCCACCGCAGTTCTGTGTTGCTCACATGGTGACTTGTTGACGTGAGAAGGCCACAACCAATTCCGGCTACAACTACAAAGATGACAGGGCTAGGAACGAGGAAACCATTCCATGGGTCCATGAGGCGAGCAAACCATGTTGTTTGTACAGCACCTGTGGCGTTAGCTCCGTTGAGGTAACCGTGGTAGTTCAAAACGATGATGCCAAACAGGGCAATGCTGCGGGCAATGTCGAGCTCGGCAAAACGAGCAACACCAGTGCGTGTTGGCAACGCTGCATTAGTCATGAGTGGTTATACCCACAGTGTGATGTCGGGGGCAACGCTATTTAACGGCCTTTGCACGTCTATTGCATCGCCAACCTGCGGGCACGGTTGACCCAGTGGAACGAAGCACATTGCACTATGCATATATGGCGCTTCAATTAAAGCGAGTCGCTGCTGTTGAAAATGAAAAGGGCTAGATCCGTTTTCTAGAGGTGACACGCCGTGGGCGGTTCCGGCGGCCACTACAACAATGTGGCCATCGGCAGGTACGGGGGTGCTGTGGTAACCCGCTGCGTTGCCTTTTTCAATTGGATGTACAGCAAGAACTTCAGTGTGTAAAGAAAAAAAAGATTTATCGCCGTGCCACAGTGCCGTGCCGAGCCGTACTTCAAATTCTGCAGTAGGAAATTTTTCTTGCAATACGGCAAGTTGGGTTGTTGAAACATGGCTCAACGACACGACGACGCACTGAGGAATGAGTGGTATCCATGTTGCGAGCTCGTCAATGATTTCTTCATCGCTTTGGTGCAGCGGTAAATGCAAGGCACACGAGTGAATGGTGAGCCCGGCTGAGCTGATGTGTTGCACGAGAGCAAGGAAATCTTCTGGGGCCACGCCAAAACGCTGCATGGGGGAAGCAAGTTTGACCACCACAGGGCTATTCCAGCCCTTGCTTCGCAGAACGGTGAGGTCACGTTTTGTGGCAACAGTGGGAATGGCATTTGGGGGTATGGACACGTGGTCGAACTCACCAATGGGGGTGAGGATGTAGACGGGGGTGGGGGCCGCAATATCTTGCGCTTCGAAAACGGTTCCTACTGCAACGGCTTGTGCAGGACCGAGTAATTCAGATACCAGCCGCTTGAGAAAGGGTCGCCCCAGTCCGTAGCCATTGCCTTTGACGACAGGGATGA
>CAIOHI010000329.1 GCA_903858075.1 uncultured Actinomycetes bacterium | reverse complement strand
TTTCTCCTTGTTGTATTGATGTCGTTCAAGAATATTGAATTCATGAACTGATGGGATGCTACGACGCTAGCCGATGGCATGACTGGGCAGTAGCGGTCGGTACTCTTCATATATGGCTAGCTCGTGGGAACAACTGTCACAGGGTGTGAGCCTGCCCTATTCTCCCGACCTGGTGGTGCCAGAACTCCATGAAATAGCACTCGATGTTCCACAACCAGCGCCGGTTGGCGATGTGGAAGCTGCGGTCGCGCAGGCGGTGAAAGATCGCTTTGCTTCCGTCGAACTGCAGGGCAAAACCGTTGCAGTTGGCGCAGGAAGCAGAGGCCTTACTGGGCGAGTGGAAACCTTGCGAGGAACAATTGAGGGTTTGCGTGAACTCGGTGCACTTCCGTTTGTTGTACCTGCAATGGGTAGCCATGCTGGCGGCACCGCAGACGGTCAAAAAAAACTACTCGCAGCGTTGGGAGTGACCGAAGAAAGCATTGGCTGCGATATTCGCTCGTCAATGAAAACACTTGAAGTAACTCGCACTGCTGCCGGCACCCCCGTGTATTTAGATGAGCACGCTGCAGGTGCTCATTACATCTTGCCCGTGAATCGAGTGAAGCCACACACCTGTTTCAAAGGACCCATTGAAAGTGGCTGCACAAAAATGGCGGTGGTGGGTTTTGGTAAACAGCCAGGTGCCGCACTTATTCACTCATGTGGTCCAGAACAAATGGCCGTGCGCCTGTTAGACGGTATTTCTGCTTTGCGTTCAACAGGTCGACTCTTGGGCGGTATTGCAACGGTGGAATCGTGTGCTGGAGCAGTTGTTCGCGTGCAAGCGTTATCGAGCGATGAAGTAGGTGGAGATGCAGAGCGAGACCTCACCGCGTATGCGCGGTCACTGGTGCCGCAGTTACCCTTCACCAATATTGATGTTCTCATTGTGGAACGTGGTGGAAAAGATATTTCTGGAACCACCATTGACCCCAACGTGAGTGGTCGATTCTGGGTGCATGGGCTCAGTGATTTTCCAGATCCGCCAGCAACAATTGTGTTATTGAGCGTGACTGAAGCATCGGGTGGAAACGTGTTGGGTATCGGTCTTGCCGACTTCATTCCTGCTTCCGTCGCAAATGCAATTGACTGGGAAAAGACGTATCTCAATTGTTTGACGGCAGGTCCGTCGGGCGTTCGCCGCAGCAGGCTTCCTATGGTCTTGCCCGATGAGGAGTCGTGTATCAAAGCCGCACTTTCCATGTGCGGCAAAGCCATACATGAAGAAAAGCGTGTGGTGCGTATTCGCTCAACGCTGCATCTTGAAACATGCTGGGTGAGCGACGCCGTACTCGCACAGCGTTAATTTATGAGCGACACGCTTCTAGTTCGTACATAGGAATATTGCTCTGTCGCGATTGCCATAGCCCCGCACCTACCTGAACAAAGTACGGTGCAAGTTCTTTGCGGTACCAAGCACCAGTGCGATGGTGTACGTCCATGTCGGTTACCGATTCATCAACGATGTCCACAAAATCATTTTTCGTTGGTATCTCTAGGTACATAAAGTGCTTTGTTGCTTTGCCTAAATTCTCCATTGCCTGCCGTACTTCTGCATTACTTGGGTATTGCAACACTCCGTGACAAATGACGAGGTCGTACGCCCGTGGTGGAGACCATGCACTGATATCACGGCGCTGATGGCCATATGTTGAGCATGCATGTTCACTGATGTCAGTAGAAAGAACCTTCACCTTTGGGTGCTGAGTGCGATACCAATCGCTCCAAAAACCTGGGCCCGCGCCAACATCGAGAACACTATGAATGGATAAGCCCCACCAGGCGCACAAAGAGTGGACACCCTGGGCAAGATGGGTAATTTTCTCGGCATCATGTACGCCGGTCTTTCCATAGAAGCGTTGGTAGTACGTGTTGTCGAATTGCATATTCTGCGCCATCGCCTAGTCCTATCAGAAGACCTACAGTGTTTCCATGCGATACGGAGCAGTATTTCCTACAACTGAAATGGGCAAAGACCCCGGAGCAATACGAGCCTGGGTGTCTGCAGTAGAAGACCTTGGTTTTGAGCGCATTGTTGCCTATGACCATGTTGTTGGTGCAGTGCACGCCGATCGTGACCCAAAATTATGGGGCCCATATACCGAACAAGATGAGTTTCATGAACCGTTGGTTCTGTTTAGTTACATCGCAGCCATCACCACCGACATAGAACTTGTCACTGGTGTGCTTATTCTTCCGCAGCGACAAGCGGTATTAGTTGCCAAACAAGCAGCCGACCTTGACCTTCTCAGTGGTGGGCGTTTGGTGCTCGGCGTGGGAACCGGTTGGAACTACGTGGAGTACGAAGCGTTGAATACCGAATTTCGTAACCGTGCAAAACGCATGGAAGAACAAGTTGAATTAATGCGCCAACTATGGACATCACCAGTGAATGACTTTTCAGGCAAATATCACCGCGTTGACCGTGGTGGAATTGTTCCTTTGCCTAATCGTCAAATTCCTGTTTGGTTTGGCGGTAGTGCAGAGGCTTCGGTACGTCGTGCTGCGCGCATGGGTGACGGTTATATTTTTGGTAACACCGGCGAACGCATTCAAAATGCTCTTGTCATTTTGCGTGAAGAACTTGCATTACAGGGTCGTGACGCTACAAGTTTCCCGACAGATGCGGTACTGCACTTGCAACGCGGTGAAGAATTGTTGTCGCCCGAAGTTGCGGCATGGAAAGCATCGGGCACCACATGGCTGTCGCTCAGCACCATGGCAAACCGCATGTTGACAGGCGACATGACCCCGGTCAACAAAGTAGATGCGCAAAT
>CAIOHI010000328.1 GCA_903858075.1 uncultured Actinomycetes bacterium | reverse complement strand
ACGAGCCTCATCGGGTGTCACGGTTGTTCCCGGTGCCACCAGGGCATCAATCCGGTCGAGAACTGCTGAACTCAGCACCACCTGATCGGCACCTAGAACCGTGGTGAGATGCTCCATAATGCGTGGGCCAATAATGGCACTCGTGACCCCGGGGTGATGCAGCACCCAGGCCAAGGACAGCTGAGCCAGCGTGACCCCAACTTCGTCGGCAATGAGCACGAGATCTTCAACGAGATCCATTTTCTTTTGGTTCGCAGGGTCACTGACATCGAAACGTGCTGGTGCGCGCTGAGCGCGGCCTTCATTACGTTGAGCGGCATTTGCGCGATACACGCCCGACAACCACCCACCGTTGAGCGGGCTCCACACCAAAGTTCCCATGTTCAATTTTTGGCACGTGGGCAAAAGATCGCGTTCAATCCACCGCACAAAAATGCTGTACGGAGGTTGCTCAGTGCTGAAGGGAATGTACCGATGGTCGCTGGCAACCCATGCAGCCTCCATGAGGTGCTCAGCAGGAAAGGTGGAAGTACCAAAGGCGCGAATCTTGCCTTGATGCACAAGATCATTGAGTGCCGATAATGATTCTTCAATGGGCACATTGGTGTCGGGGCGGTGCAATTGATACAAGTCGATGTAATCGGTATTTAGTCGTCGCAAGCTATCTTCGCATGACTTCAAAATGTGTCGTCGACTATTACCCCATGTGTTTGGCGCGCGATCAACTGCGAATGGCCCGCCCTCAATGGGGAAATGGCACTTGGTTGCCAAAATAACGTTGTCGCGGCGCCCGCCAGAAAGCGCTTTACCTGTAATAACTTCGCTGTCGCCAGCGGAGTACACGTCGGCAGTATCAACAAAGTTGATGCCTTCATCGAGGGCGCGGTGCACAATGCGCACACAGTCATCATGGTCGCTATTCCCCCACGACCCAAACATCATGTTGCCCAAGCACAACGGCGAAACGAGCATTCCGGTACGACCAAGTGGAGAATATTTCATCTCTTCAAACTACAAGGTGTGGTGCTTCTACAAACGAGCGAGATCATTGCCTAATCGTGTGAGTGCTTCATTTGTGCGAGCCCCCCACCAGAAAAGGTCTTTACCGTCAATAATGCGCACATCGGAAATGCCTGTGCGTTCTTGCACTTCAGCAATATGGCGCTCGGCAAATACATAAGGTTCCGTTGGTAACAAAACTATTTGCGCTTTGAGACCCGCAAGATCTTCATCGCTCAACGTGGGGTATGCGTCGGGAGAATTGGGTTGAAAAACGTGGATGCCGAGACACCGCAACAAGGTGGCTCCATAAGTTTCTCGGCTAATGGTCATCCATGGTCGCCGCCATATTGGTACAAAGGCAATACTGCGTTGTGCCGGCTCAACCAGTTCGCTGAGCGACAACGTTGGCCCACCAACGAGGTCTGACAGGCGCTGCATTTCGCGAGGCACATCGTGCACCGACACCACATGCAGGTCACAAACTGTTATGCCCTGAGCAATGAGAGCTTCGGCATCTTCTTTTCGATTCTCTTCACGATCAACAACCACAAGGTCGGGCTGCAACGCAACGATGGAGGCAATGTCGGGGTCTTTGGTGCCTCCTACATGACGCAAAGAGGGTTGTTCGCAAAATCGAGTGCATGCAGTTGGTTCAATGTTCCATGCCAGCAACGTTTCCGTCACAGACGGAACAAGGCTCACTATTTTCATGAACCAATAATCTTGCTTTTTTCTCTATCGAATTCTTCACGGGTAATCGCACCGCGTTGCAGTAAGCCTTCAAGTTTTTCTAATTGAGTTGCCACATCGTTGGTGCGTATTCCTGTGCGACCGTCCATCCGTAGTTGCACTTGTTCAAGCAACATTTTTTTCACAATTTGCGGACGTTGAATATCGGAGAAGCGCTGCTGCCCGTCTTGCCCACCAGATTCAATGAGTAAGTCACCTGCACCAAGTATGCGTTCAATAATGCTTTGATTAAAGTTCACATTGTTCACGCGCTCTATAGGAATTTCAATTCCTTGTTTTGAGAAAAATCCACTTTGGTAAATGACGCGGTAGGAAGTGACAGCAAAATGCGTGTTGCGCCACAAGAGGTACTTCCAACCCACCCACAGTGCCGCAAGAGCCAAAACGCCAGCAGAGATTTTGGGGAGAAAGTTCCAGAATCCGCCATCAATTTTTGATGCAATAAATACTTCGGCGACGACGACAGGAATAAGTACTCCTACCGACTCGGCGAAATACCACCAATGGGGGTGGATGTCGAGAATAAGATCCTCGTTCTGGTTCAGCATGTCTTGCGGCAATGGCATGAACCCACAATAGTAAAGAATTCCCGCGTAAGACCTCTCTTGTCGCCCACTGTGGCACCCAACCTCTATCGTGAAGGCAATGTCTGCTTCGTCGCTCCTGTATGCCCTCGACGCTGAACAGCATCAGGCGGTCACTGCTCCTGCCGATGCCGTCATTGTGCTGGCAGGTGCCGGTTCAGGCAAAACTACGGTTCTCACTCAACGCATCGACTACCGCATCGACAACGCCACCGCCGATGCCGAACATACGTTGGCCATCACTTTCACCCGCGAGGCGGCAGCCCAACTGCGCCGCCGCACACCACGCGGAATTCACACTGGCACTTTTCACGCCATAGCTTTTGCGCTCCTACGCCAGCGCTGCACCGACCAAGGTCGCCCACTGCCTACAGTGCTCACCAACAGGTACGGCATCGTTAATGAATCCATCAAGTTCATTCGCTCACGCGTCACCATTAATGAAGCACTCAGCGAGCTTGAATGGCTGCAAGCCAGAGCGTTAACACCCCCTGCATACGCCGCAGCCGCTGCGGCAGCAAAGCGTACGACGACTGCCAAGCCAGAAGATCTGGAAAAGGTATTTTCTGAATACGAAAAAACGAAAGCAAAGCGCGGTGTCGTCGACCTAGGCGACCTTCTCTCGCGCACAACACACGATATTGCGAACGATTTCGAATATGCCGAAGCTACAAGGTGGCGCTATCGGCACCTGCTCGTTGACGAGGCTCAAGACATGAACCCTCAGCAATTTGCTTTCTTTTCTGCACTACGTGGAAAAAATCGCGACGTGTTTGTTGTAGGCGACCCATTGCAATCCATCTATGGGTGGAACGGGGCAGAGCCATCACTCTTCGACACTCTCCCCGAAAAACTGGGTGGAGCACACATTGTTCATTTGGTCAACAACTATCGATGCTCCCCTGTCATTGTTGCCGCTGGCTTGCATGTTCTCACCAACAACGGCATTCCCGCAACGGCGCGTTCCACCAAACTCGACGGCGATGCAATCACTGTTCAGGGTTACGCCAATGAACACGAAGAAGCAAACGGCATTGCACTACTTGCTACGCAGGCTCATCGATCTCTTGCCAGGTGGAGCGACATTGCCGTTCTCGTGCGCACCAACACTCAGCGCGAAATTGTTGCTGGAGCTTTAAAGAAACACCACATACCTGTTCTTACGCGAGGTCAGTCGGCTGTAGTTGCTCCCTTGTTGCAAGAAGTCGCAGCCCTCACTCACCGCTATGCACTTGCCGACTGGGCGCTAGAACTCCGCATGGCATCAGAACCAGAGTCTCCAGAGTTTCTCTTGTCTGAACAAGTGAATGAATTTCTTCAAGATCACCCCACGGGTGCCGCGCATGGCTCCATGTTTATGACGTGGCTGTCTACCGTTGGTCAGCGCTCCAACCACAGCGAAGACGGCATCGAGTTGCTCACTTTCCATGCGGCTAAAGGTCGCGAATGGAATACCGTTTTCATTGCCGGAGCCGAACAGGGTTTGCTCCCACACTCCTCTTCACGCACGGCGGTTCAAAAGGCTGAAGAAGTGCGCTTAGCCTATGTTGCTATTACTCGTGCTGCAGAAAAGCTGTTTGTTACCCATGCCGCCGAACGCAATAGCCGTAAAGCTCGCCCGAGTAAATATTTTGTAAACCTTCCCCTCGGTGAAACCACTGCGGCTCGCATGCCAGAAGAAATTATGCAATACGCAAAAGCTGTCAGCACAACCACACCCAAAGGCGCACTTCGTGCTTGGCGTAAAGAGCGTGCTCGTCAATTGAAAACTACAGAGGTAGGCATTTGTAACGATGCAACTCTGGCCCGACTCGAAAAAGAAATGCCCACTTCCCTTGAAGAGCTCGCCGCAATTTTTGGTGCTCTGACCGCAGAGTCACTTGCACCAAGCCTCTTGCCGCTACTCGCTCAGTTCACCGCGCCGAATACGTAGCAGGCGCTCAAAAACTTCGGGTCGCATGGAAATAAAAAGCCCCTCGGCTTCAGCGCACTTCGTTTCGCCATTCATCAGAGTTGCCACGGTGAAAATTTTCCGACCTTCAATACGGTCAATTCGCCCTTCAAAAACAAGCTCCGCATGCAACGGCGTTGGCGAGGAATAACGCACCGTTAACTGCCCTGTCATTCCAGGGTTTCCTGTCAGCGACTGGGTGATACCAAGTACTTCATCAAACGCTGCAGCTATAACACCTCCGTGCACACACCCGGGAGGACCCTCAAACACATCGGCAAAACTTACTCGGCCAACCACTCGTGCCGTGGAGTGGTCTCCAGCAGTGAGCTGACGAATTTCAATTGTCATGGGGGGCGCAACAGGGTTCATTGAGCCAATGATTGGGCTGCGATCAAGAAATGAGTTGCCCACGCCATACGAACCATCGGCACGTGGCGCTAACGACGTACCATTTTTGCCAGTAAAGGGGTGCTCACGCATGAGCTGTTCCACCTCTTGCACCTTTGCAGTGAGTTCATTCACCACGTCTACACCCGCCGACAATTTCATTATTGCATCAGTCATGTTGCGGGCGGCTGCGGCAAGTTGATCGCGTGCAACTTCTTCTGGAGACTTCCCGAGAGTTCGCTCATGAAAGCCTTGAAACATCTTCTCTACAGCTTCAGAGCTGAAAGTACTGGTTTCAAATGACTCGTCGCTCACGCATCGACCATCATCAAAACAGGAGCATGGTCACTTGGCTGTTCACCCTTGCGTGAGTTTCTATCGATACCCACCCACGATGTTTTGTCGGCTACGGCTTGTGTTGCCAGCATGAGATCGATGCGCATTCCACGACCCTGATGAAAATCTCCACCGCGGTAATCCCACCAGGAGTACAACTTGCTGTCTTGGTAGTGGTCGCGAAAAACATCACGTAAACCCCAGCCACAAAGGTCGGCAAGAACTTCGCGTTCAGCATCACTGACGTGTGTTT
>CAIOHI010000327.1 GCA_903858075.1 uncultured Actinomycetes bacterium | reverse complement strand
TGCCGACTTCGAAACAGCCTGGCGAAATGGTTCAATGCGCGATGCCGTGAGATGCGGGTTCTTAATGGTTGCCGTGACATCGTCATAGCGCGTAATGATCCACGCCTTGTGCTTTGGGTTCCAGTGAATGGGGTCGTTTTCGCGGAGTTCGGCGAAATACCCATAGGGGTCACGCACCGCAAAATCGCACATTAAATTTTCATCGAACACCGGTGTAGTCATTGCGCCCACTCTTATTGACAGCTTCTCAAATAAAAAGTGGGGGTGGATTTCTCCGCCCCCACTTTCAGATTTTTACATCTCACAGCGAGATGCACTCAACGAAAATTACTTATCGAAAGCGCTGATACCGCTGGTGAAGTCGTACTTGAATGTTGGGTTGCCTGATGTGGAACCATCGGCGTGCACGACGTGCGATGACTCGCCAGCCCAACCAATGAAGTCGCTCACGGTGAGGTCGCCAATGCGCTCTGAACGTGGGTCTGCCTCAGCGTGGTTTTGCAACAACACATCGGTGTCGCTTTCGAAAATTCCCAATGACTGGAAACCTTCTGGGCAATCGCTGAATGGTGTGTGGAATGAACCAGCAGCTTCATACGAGAACATGCCTGTTTCAATGCGGTTGTCGCCTTCGCGGTAACCGAAGTAACCCTTCACTGTCCAAGCCATTGCACGACAAATGTGGAAGTGCGATGGGAAGTCGGGCGCACCCGGATCCATTTTGAAACCGTATGCAACAGTATTTGTGGGTACGTGCACGGTGAGTACTTTGAAGTACGAACCATCTGCCACTTCAACCCAGTCAATGTCATTGCTCTGAATGTCTGCTGTAATTTTTTCGAGTTTTGCTAAGCCGAGTGGCATTTTGACCCCCAAATTGATTGACGAACTTTACAGAAAAACGTTACCACATGATCGTTTGGTTTGGAAAGGGCTAGTTTCCCGCCACCCGGCGGTCCATATTTGCCCAGTACGGCTCACGCAATACCTTGCGTTGCACCTTCCCCACAGGACTTTTGGGCAAAGGAGTGGTTTGGAAGAACACTTCGGCGGGTTTCTTGTACGAGCCAAGGGCATCGGCGCATAGTTGGCGAATGTCATCGGCAGAAACCGTTGCCCCTTCCACGACCACACAACATGCAGCGGGGCTTTCACCCCATCGATCGTGAGGAATAGCAAACACAGCTACTTCCACTACATCGGGATGATTCAAAATGACGTTCTCTAATTCTGCTGGCCAAATATTGAATCCGCCAGAAATAATCATGTCGTCTTTTCGATCGAGCACATAGAGATACCCATTGGCATCAATTTTTCCGATGTCACCAGTGAGCACAAAGCCATCAGAGGTCATGCGTTCTGCGGTCGCAACATCATTTTCCCAGAAGCCCAACATCTGGCCATCGCAATGAACCGCAATTTCACCCTCTTCGCCGAGTTCCAACACACGTGTTGAATCTTCTGGGTCACGAATTTCCAAATATGCGAATGGCAATGCGCGCCCGGCTGAGCGTAATGGCTGAGAGCCTTCGACCGTAGAAAACCATTCGGCCGGCCCCATCATGCACACAGGCAATGCTTCAGTTTGTCCGTAGCCCTGATACAACACATCACCAAACACGCTGCGTGCGAGTAATGCAGTTTCATCTGCAATAGGCGCACCGCCGATTTGAATGACTTTAAGTGATGACATGTTGAGCGACTTTGATAGTGGATTCCGTGAAACGGCATTGAGCATTGCCGGCACCATGAACATGTACGCAACACGTTTGTCGGCAATGGCCTGCAGGGTTTCATCGGCATCGAAATGGTCGAGCAACACATTTGTTCCACCCGATAACCACGTAGGCGTATACAAATATCCTGAACCATGAGAAATTGGCCCAACGTGCATACACACGTCACCAGCTTCCATTGGTGGGAAGTTGTAGAACCAGTCGCGTCCAGCCGCAATCCACGAACGATGGGTGTAGGCGACTCCCTTAGGCAAACCCGTGGTTCCTCCAGTATGACGAATGATGTACCAGTCGTCTGGTGACACCTCAATCATGGGGTCAACATCTGAAAAACTTGCTAACCACGTTTCATATTGCGCATCACGCACTACGACATGTTGTAAATGTGGAAGTCGTTGTGGCATATCGCGTACTTCATCGGCATATTTTTCGGCCACCACTACTGCCTTGCACGATGTATGACCCAACATATGCTCATGACTCTCTAAAGAGTTGCGCGCATACAACGGCACACGCACTAAGCCAGCAATGGCAGCTCCAGCAAAAAAATCTTGGGCATCAATGCAGTTATCTTCAAGCACTCCCACACGATCACCAGGCTGCAGGCCAAGCGCCAACAACGCATTTGCCATTTGCACCCCACGCCGCCACGCTTCAGCAAAGGTCAGCGAACGTTCGCCATGAACAATGGCAACACGGTTGGCATTGAACCGCGCCGACTGACGCATAAGCCCTGTTACTGTCATCCCCTGTGCCTGCATAGTGGTGTCCTTTCCCTGCCCTTCTAGGATAACCAAACGATCGTTTCATTTCGCACGAATGAAGCAAAGCGTAAGACCTAGACTTTAAAGAGAAAGGGGTGCCATGCCACGGCCAAGCAGATGGAACGAAATTATTGAAGCTGCGGCTGAAGCATTTCGCACCAACGGCTACGCCGCCACTTCGCTCGAAGATATTGCATCCGCAGTGGGAATGTGGAAGGGCAGCCTTTACCACTACATCGATTCGAAAGAAGACCTGCTCTTTGCCGTTGTGCGTGGGCCAGCAGAAGAAATTTTGAATCAGCTTCGCGAGCTGTCTGATACCGATCTTCCCCCTACCGAAAAAATTCGTCGTGCTACGCGTTCACACGTTCAAATTCTCAATAGCAACTTCGTGTATGCATCTGTCTATTTACAAGAAATAGCTGGCCGGAGAAAACTCCCCGAGTGGACTGCAATGGACCGCGAGTATCTCAACTTGCTGGAATCAATTGTGCGCGAAGGTGTCGACAGTGGAGAGTTTTCTGCTGTGACCAATCCACGTGTTGCAACACTTGCGCTTATTGGCTCATTGAACTGGCTCACACACTGGTACCGCCCAGGTGGGTCATTGCACGCTGACGAAATAGCCGATCAGTTTTGTGATCTTTTTCTTGGTGGTCTCATCACACGCAAAACCAAAGCACCTCGTTCACAAACAGTTACCCCTTTAAAAACCACAAAACCGCGGGCGAAACGCACCGCCTAACTACTCGCTTCGAATGAAGGAACAACATGACTGACGTATGGATTATTGGAAGTTACAGCACCGCATTTCGCAAGCGCCCCGACGACTCTTTGAAAACCATTGCGCGCGAGTCATACCTTGGTGCACTGGGCGATGCGGCCTTCGAAAATGGAGACGACATTCAATCGGCGTGGTTTGGTAACTGCCTCATGCATACATGGGGTCAAGGTGGCATTCGTGGCCAGGTCTGCTTTATGGAAATGATTGACGAAGGTCTCTTTCCACAACGTGTTCCCATTACCAACGTAGAAGGCGCATGTGCCACTGCTTCGATGGCGCTACAAGGTGCTGCAAAAGACATTCGCAGTGGTGAAGTGCAAGTATCACTTGCCGTAGGCGTAGAGAAGATCTATCGGCCAGGCGCCGACACCAACCCTGCAGAGCGGCAAATTATGTTTGACTCGTACTACTCGGGCGTCGACAACTTCGACCTACCGCGACTCTTCGACGAATACGAACGTGCTGCAGCATTTGCACAGTGTTCATTCGACAAGGGTGAGGGCCACACTATTTTCATGGAGACCTACGGCATTCAAGCAGCCGTGCACATGAAGCAATTCGGAACAACGCAACGACAAATTGCTATTGCTGCTGCCAAGAACCACAACTACGCAGTGCACAACCCCAAGGCCCAGTACCGCTTCCCCATGACTGTTGATGAAGTGATGAACGATCGCCCCGTTTCATTCCCACTCACACGCGCCATGTGTGCGCCTATCGGTGACGGTGGCGCTGCTGCTGTGTTGTGCAGTACCGACTACTTGAAATCTCTTCCCACCGACGTACAAGCACGTGCAATTAAATTGAAAGCAACAGCACTTACTGGTGGTAAGTACCGCAATCTTGATGAGCCGTCATTGTCGTATCACGCAGCACGCAAGGCATACGCCGTTGCCGGCATTACACCGAGCGATGTAGACGTTGCCGAAGTGCACGATGCAACGGCATTTTGCGAGATCTACCAGTCAGAAATGCTCGGTTTTTGCGACATTGGCAAGGGCGGTGCGTTTGTGGAATCGGGCGCAACTGGCCCAGGCGGAGCAGTGCCTATCAACACCTCGGGCGGGCTGGTATCGAAAGGCCACCCTGTTGGAGCAACCGGCTTGTCGATGGTCTATGAACTAGTGACTCAACTACGCGGTGAAGCTGGCGAACGACAAGTGCCAAACGCCCGCATTGGTCTTGCCGAAAATGGTGGCGGCGTTGTGGGGCTCGAAGAAGCTGCCTGCGCAATTACCATTTTAGAGCGCCGTGACTAATTGCTAGAGAGCAGCCAGCAATAAGCCAAGGCTTTTCGTTACTTCTACCAAGCGTTCCGACTTTGCAGAAATATCGCCGATATGTGACATATCGATATCGGTGACTGCCACAATCATGTCGTTTTCCCACCACAAATTAATGCCAGCAAATTTGGCATTCACAATGTTGAGTTCGGCGAGAAGATCGGCACTGCACAACACTTCACGAGCAATCACAGTAGATAAACGGCACACCGGCGTGATGCCGCCATGCATGCTGGCGCGCAGTTGCGCTCCGTTCACTACGAACTCTGCAGCTGTTGCTCCGTCGTTGATGTATTGAATGTTGGCCGCACGTAATGCGCTCCACAATGCACCGCTCCATGCAGCTGCGACGGGGTCGACAAAAAGGGTGGTGATACGCCACTCGCTGCTGACGAGCGTGCAACCGGTTCCACCTTCAGCATCGACGTACATGGTGATGTCGGGGTCGTCGCTGGAATCTAAACAGTTCAGCACCATCATTGCGTACGAAATGCTGCTGTGGAACTGCGCTACACCTTGTGTACGTGCAGGAAGAGTGGCGGTGCTGCGCCCAAAACCGTAACGAGTCCAGTCGGCATGGAACTTCACTTCATTATTTTCAATGATGCACCAAATGGGCGGCCCGTAGTCGGGAATACGAAAACCATGTGGAACAGTGCGTGCACAATGCAAAACATCGCGCAAACTTTGCGCGTTGACCACTGCGGTACACGCCGCAACTTTGCCGTCCCACCATTCAAGTGGTGTATCGGTGGGTAGGTCGAACACGATGGAACCACGCGGAGTTTTCACCATGAGCGACGATTCATCGACACAACTTAAGACTGTGTCGTCGGAGCCAGTGGCAAGCTCGGTGCCGAAGTCGGCAACACGTGGCGACACGGGCAGTGCGAAGTCGGGGCACCCTGGAACATCTCCTCCAAACAATTCAAAATGCATGAAGGGGGTTTCGTAGTGCCACGTACGTTTGCCATCGTTTACCACCAGCCACAGCGAGTGGCCCTCGACATCGGAAATAGTGAGTGCGCTGACGTATGACCACAGCCGCCACCACTCGTGATAGCTGATTTCTTGCGGATAGGTCGCTAGGGCCTCGGTTCCCCTCACGAACCCACCCGCGGGTGATATTGCGACGCAGGGTATGGCGGGTCGTGTGGCGCAGTGACGGGCGTGAACTGGCCAGATTGGGCCTCGTAGCGGCTCTCTTCAGGCTCTGCCTCGACAGGCGGGAAATACGACCGGCCCCGCTCGGCATGAGCAGCAAGGTCTTCGAGAAGATTGGCCAAACGTGATGCGTCGGCAATTCCGACCGCGTGGAAAGTGACCTGGCCGTGATCGGAATCGACACCTACCCAGTCTTGACCCTGACCCACCTGCGGGCGTATGCCCAGGTCGCCAAGCGCCCTTTTTAAACGCCTCACCACCACCAAAGAACTATCGAGATCCACTAATTACTCCACCTTTCTGCGAACGCAGTATGACAAAAGGGTGTGACACGGCTGCTCCTCGTTCATCCACCGACAAAAGCGTTACATTGAAGGAACAAACATGTTTAACTTCAGCGGCAAAACCATCCTCATCACCGGAGCGTCATACGGACTCGGCGCAAATATTGCCACCAGTTTTGCTTCTGCGGGAGCTCGCCTCATATTGACTGCACGCACTCAAGATCGGCTGGAATCGGTGGGCGCACAATGCCGCGAAATCGGAGTGGAAGTGTTGTGTATTTCCGGTGATGTTGCGAACGAAGATGATGTCAAGAATGTGGTGGCGGGCGGAGTTTCTGAATTTGGTTGCATCGACGTGCTCATCAATAATGCGGGCATTTCTGACTCCCGAGGAATTAGTGCCGAGCGCTTCCCCACTGACACATTTGACAACATCATGAATATTGATTTAAAGGGTGCATTTCTTTACATGCGCGAAGTTGGCTTGCACATGCTCATGAAAAAGAGCGGCAATATTGTCAATATCTGCTCCATCAAGGGAAGCGGTGCAAACGAAAATACAAATATTGCTTATGCCGCTGCTAAAGGGGCAATGCGCAATATCACGCAGCAACTCGGCTGCGAATGGGCCGACCGCGGTGTGCGTGTCAATGCAGTGAGTCCTGGCTACATCATCACCGACATGACCCGCATGGCACTTCAAAAACTAGGGATGGACAAAATCATTGCTTCCCGCACTCCAATGCGTCGCCTAGGCGAAGTTCACGAAATTGTCAATGCAGTACTCTTTCTCGCTTCCGACATGGCGGGTTACATCACTGGTCACGATCTCTTAGTCGACGGCGGCACAAATGCAGGGAATGGCTACTACCAAATTCAACCTCTCCTTCACGAGTGGAATGCTGAAACAGCCCCCATGGCGCCTGGCGCATACCCGGGCTTAGTACCCCGCCCAGAATGGATGGAATCACTCCTTCCGGGGCTTCCTGGCATCCATTTTCCCGTCGCAGACCGAAAATAACTTCCCCCGTCATTTGCATTCGCCCCCAAGGCATGCAAACCACTAATTTCTGTACACGGCTTGTTTTCAGCAGCCATTTTCACCACATTCGACATCTACTACAGGGGACATCATGTTTAATTTCACGGGAAAGACAGTGCTCATTACCGGCGCTTCCTACGGCCTTGGCGCAAGCTTTGCTGAAGGATTCGCAGCAGCTGGTGCCAACTTGGTGCTCACCGCACGCTCGAAAGACCTTCTTGAAGCAACTGGCGAAGCTTGCCGCAAACTTGGCGCCAAAGTGTTGTGCGTTACCGGCGACGTTTCGAAAGAAGACGACGTGAAAAAAGTTGTTGCTGCAGGCATCAAAGAATTCGGCGGCATCGACACACTCGTCAACAACGCAGGTATCTCTGACGTATTAGGAATTGGCGCCGAGCGCTTCCCCACCGAAACATTCGACAACATCATGGCTGTCGACCTTCGTGGCGCATTCCTCTATATGCGTGAAGTTGGCTTGCACATGCTCATGAAAAAGAGCGGCAACATTGTCAACATCTGCTCCATCATGGGTAGCGGCGCGAACGAAATGAACATCATTGCTTACACCGCTGCAAAGGGTGCGTTGCGCAACATCACTCAGCAACTTGGTTGCGAGTGGGCCGACCGCGGCGTGCGCGTGAATGCTGTGAGCCCTGGCTTCATCATCACTGAAATGACACGTGCCGCACTTGAAGGCATGGGCATGGACAAGTGGATTGCTTCACGCACACCAATGCGTCGCTTGGGTGAAATTCCAGAAATCGTTGCACCAGTGATGTTCCTCGCTTCCG
>CAIOHI010000326.1 GCA_903858075.1 uncultured Actinomycetes bacterium | reverse complement strand
GTCGTAAACCGACAAAGTGAGATATTCACCAGCAGCAAATTCCTTTGCCTTATTTTGAATGATGTCGTCTGCAGAAGCAGCTGCTTGACCTCGACGTGGGTCGGCGTCATCAAGTCGCACCCACTTTTCTGCTTCAAGTTGCTTCTTAACGGTTGCAGCCACTTCCGCTGGCGATGAGCCCGCAGCAACTTTGATGGGTCCGTCAATGACTTCAGCATTACTCAGCAAAGTGCCATCTCGAATGATGGATATTGGAGTAGCTGGTTTCCATGTTGGTTCACGACCTTTTAAGCCAATGCCATAAACCGTCCACACCGCGCCCATCATTGCCATCCAACCGAACAGGGCAGCAACTGAAATGAGAACGCCTAATCGAGCACCTAAGTTTGTGCCGATTACAAGGTAGGTGCCTCCGCATAGCGTAAGGAACATACAGAGCACCACGATGATGCCACGAATTTCTGGATCCCAACTGACAGCAAACAAAGCAGAAAGCATCAGAGGCTCCTCACATATTCCACAATGGACTTAATTTGTTCATCGCTATAGATGCCGCCAAAACCAGGCATGCGTCCGCCGCCTTGACCTTGCTCACCATATTTCTTTCCGTACTCTGACCCACCCTTAATGAAAGTGATCATGTCATCTTGATTAGGGAATTGGCGAATGCTTGACCCGCCGGTGAGGTTCGGACCGAAGGCCCCGCCGCCGGTGACTTGTGGGTCTCCGTACGACCAACCCTTGGTATGGCAACGTGCACATGAATACGCGCCACCATTGAGATCGAGGTTGAAGAGTGCTTCCCCTACAGATTTATATGCGCCGCTCTTCACTAAACGCACAGCCTCTGCCTGAAATTCCTTTTGTGATGCAACCGGCATTTTCCCGCCAATGCAAGTACGCGCATCGTCATTTGGGTTATCGCAATTTTCGCGTGGCACCTGAATAGTGCGGAGATAAACAATGAGGTTGTCGATCTGCTGTTCGTTCATTGGGCCACCGCCCACAAGACCCCATGGCGACATTGGAGAGAACGGACGACCGTACTCCAGAATAAAACGCACCTCAGCCTCGCTGAACCGGTGGTAGACGTTATTGATGGCAGGCGCTTTCCATGTAACCGACTTCACTTCACCGGTTTTTGCGTCGGTAATGGCAAATGGAGCACTGCCACCAATTCCTTTCATGCCACCATGGCAACCTGCACAGTTAAAGCCACCTTCGGCGGTTGATGCAAAAAGTTTCGAACCCCAACCTGCGAATCGCTTGTCGAATCCTCGCGTTGCACCTTCTTGACGACCAGGTTCAAGCACCCAATACAAAGGTAGCGATACGGTGATAATGGCAAGAAAAGCTAAACCCAATAATTGAGTTCGCTCAATTTTCTTACCTTCAAGAATTTCATCGTCGTAGTAAACCTTACGGTTTGCGGCGAGTTCAATTTCTGAACCGAGTTCACGACGTGAACTACGAATGTTGAAGAGCCCGTAGAGAACCCACCCAACGAGAACAATTGCAAGGATGATCCATGCGATGTTTGTAGTTGTTGCTGCAATCATTATTAGTGACCTCCGCCAACGCAGTGAGGGCCTTCAGCTTCTTGACCGGTGGTGTTTGTTCCGATGGGGGCACCACCAAATACTGAACCAGTATCGATAACGAGAACGCCATTATTTATCGCCACACCAAAATGGTCCATGCCACGTGGAGCTGGTCCACCTTTTTTCTCACCAACACGGTTGTACTGCGAACCATGGCAAGGGCACTCGAACCATTGCGAGCTCTTGCATTCTGGAACTCGACAACCAAGGTGCGGACACTTTTGGTACAACGCCACAACGCCAGCTTCCATGCCTGCATAAACAGGAGCTTGGTTGCCGTAAACAGGTGCAGCTTTTGAAAGTGCGTCTTTCGGGTATTCAGTGACCCACGCACGCGCTTCTGAAAGATACAAGAAACCCTTATTGCTACGAATTGACTGGATGACGTCATCGATCTTGCCGGCATTGATTTTTGAACCAAAACCACCCGAAGCGCCCTTCCACAAAAATCCAACAAGTGATGCGCCAAAGCCAGCAAGGCTTGTGCTGAGCAAAATGACCGTTGCGCGGTTGAAGAAACTGCGGCGCGTTTCACCAAGCACCTCTACATCGGGTGCAACCCACTGCTCAATTTCTGCTGGCGCAGGAATAACAAGTTCGGTAGATGGTGCAGTTGCCGCTGCTTCAAATGCGCGACCCGTTGGAACAGACGCCGTTGCGCTCTTATCGCGTTTTTTTGTTTCGCGCGAAAGTGCACCAGCGCCACGAACACCTGTTTTACGCGATGCTGTAACAAAAACCGAACCGCCTAAAACTGCAATTGCAACTACAGCTAAAGCAATGATGAGAGAAGTGCTCATGATGTGATCCTCACAACTCGAAGAAAATGCCGTCGCGCCAAGGGAACGTGAAGTTGAACCCTGGGCCGCGGAAGAACGAACCGATAATTACTAGCACCGCCCAGAACATGAGATGAACTGTCATGATGCTGGTGATAAATTTGCGATCTTCGGGCTTATTCGAAGGATTGCGATCTGTAAACGGCGTCAGTACCAAAATGATGAGCCCCATACCCGGCAGCGTTACACCAGCCACCATTGGGTGGAACATGGTGAGAAGTTCTTGCAGACCCAAGAAGTACCAAGGTGCTTTCGATGGGTTAGGTGTTTGGTTGAAGTTTGCTGCTTGCAAAAGCGGAGCATTTACTACCCATGAGAAAATGAAGAGAAATGCGGTACACGCAAGTGCTGCAACAAATTCGATTCCAAGCAAGTGTGGCCAAGTATGCACCTTGTCGATGGGCGCCGCTTTCACTTCTTGAATTGAGCCCGCCTTCACCACTGTCAACAATCGTTGTGTGTGACCTCCGGGCCCGGTGCCAACAGGAACGCTGCCACCCACGGGTGCGGCGACCACGGCAGCTGCTTTTTCGGCAACAGCGACTCCACCTGCAGATGCTCCACCTGTGCGTGCAGCTTTACTGCGCTCTAACAGATGGTCGGGAATACGCGAGTCACTTGGGCCACTGCTTGCAGACGACGCAGCAGCATCTTCTGCAGTTTTTTCGCGAGCAGCTTGTGCACGCTTCAATAGATGTTCAGGAATCTCAGTCATAGTTCACCTACCTGTCACAACGGACCAGAAATGCCGCCGTCTTTACGTACCCGCCAGAAGTGGATAGCCATAAAGATGACGATGACGAATGGAAGTAGCAATACATGCAGCACGTACCAACGCAACAATGTTTCTGCGCCAATTTCCGTACCACCAAGCAGAACAAAGCGAACTTGTGAACCCATAATTGGGGTGTAGCCCATCATGTTGGTTCCCACCGCAACAGCCCAAAGAGCTAACTGGTCCCACGGCAGCAGATAGCCGGTGAAGGAAAGAAGAAGTGTGAGGGTTAACAACACCACACCAATGACCCAGTTGAATTCACGTGGCGCCTTGTACGCACCGTGGTAGAACACGCGCGCCATATGCAAGAACGTGCTGAGAACCATGAGGTGTGCACCCCATCGATGCATGTTTCGCACAAGTAGACCAAATGTCACCGAGGTTTGCAGCGTTTGAATATCTTGCCAAGCGTTTGCAGTTGTGGGTCGGTAGAAGAACATCAAGAAGATGCCAGTGACTGTGAGCAAAATAAACAAGAAGAATGAAAGCCCACCGAGGCACAAGGTGTAGCTGACCTTCACTGCGTGTCGCTTCACTTTTACCGGATGCAAGTGATACAGAACCGAGTTCATAATGACGTATGAACGGTTACGTGGTGAATCGGTATAACCCTTGCGGAAAATTGAGCCCGGACGGAAGATAGAACTCCACGCTTGGCTGCCTTGCACTTGCGTGCCAATTTTTGCAGCGCGATCTTTCAGCGTTGGAGTGGGTTGATCGTCAATAGTTTTTGCCATAAGGGTGCTCCTTAGAACCGCATGCCGTAGGCGTAGCCGTGGTTACTAGTACGTATATGAGAATCGCCGGTGCCCACTGGAGCGCCGACTTTCCCTAAAATAATGACGCCTGTGGGGCATCGGTCTACACAAAGTGCGCAACGCGTGCATACGTCGTCGTCAATAATGAACATGACCTTGTCTGAAGGGTCGAGTCCGGGCTTTTCAGTGCCTTGTGCTTCAGCAATCGCACTGGGGTTAACCATATGGATGCATTTCCATGGGCAGATGTCTACGCATCCTTCGCACATAATGCATTCAGATTGATCGATGTGAATGAATTGCTTAGGTTTTACTGCCTTCGACAAGTAATCGGCGTCAACCTCTACAAGCTGATATTCCGTTGACCAATCGGGCATTGGCGGATTGGCGTCTGTCTTTGCCATATGCCCTCCTATGACTTCCGCACGAGCGGACGCCCGTAGGTCGAGGTCTCAATTTCTTTCGCAGCTTCTTTGCCGCGCTTTTGCCACCAAATGAACAAAAACACCATGACGCCTATGTAAACACCGTGAATAGCCACCGCAATGATGTCTCGCAACGCTTCATAAGAAAGCGTGAATGGAAAGTTGCCACCTAATGCTTTTGGCTTCAAAATGTCGAAAGGACCGTTCAAAATTTTGTCTTTACGCCCTCCGAGGTTTTTGTCGGCATGGTCAATCCATTGATGGGGAACCACTCCGTAAGCCAAAAACATGACTCCAAAGACATAAAGAGACCCCACCATTGCCTCACCCCAGGAAACAGGTGTTCCGGGTTTGCGGCGTTTTCCAAAGGGAATCACGACGAGCGCGAGAGCAAGAGTGACAATAAAGGAGAAAATAAATGCCTGGTTAACGCCCGGCCATTTGAGAACATCGATTGCCAGCATGGATCTCAGGTTGCCTTTCAGGGGTAGCAGGAGCAGGAAACTTCCGTTGAAACATTAGTCATGGCTGTGGCTGAGAACAGCATTTCGCTGGAGTTCGGTAGTTTTCTTTTTTGCACGTTCTTGACCAATGATTCTCATTTAGCCATCAATTTCCTCTATCGTACAACGCGTGACTGAGATACCAGAACACCTCCTCAAGCGTTCACGTGACCGCAAGTCTGGCGATAGTGCCTCGAGCGGCGAGTCTGCCGGCGGCTCAGGAGACAACGTTCCTGCAGTTCAAAAAGCCGCTGCGCCCGCTAAATCCGCCAAAAATGAGCCTTCGGTTGTAGTTGCCAAGCCAGACACACCTCGGGTTGCTGCGGCAAAGAGCCGTAAAAAAATCCCGTTCTGGGCCATGGCAACTCTGAGTTTGTTGCCCTTGTGGGCATTTCTCTACGCCTACGCTGTGAAGCCCCAAGCCGAAGTTGTCGAAGGCCCCCTCGCCATTGGTAGCGAGGTGTACGGTGGATGTGCCGGATGTCACGGTGCTGCTGGGCAAGGCGGAGCTGGCCGCATCTTGCATCAAGGCGAAGTGTTGAAGACATTCCCCCACATTGAAGACATGCTGAACTTCGTCTACACCGGTAGCCAGGCCTACGTTTCTGCCGGTATCAAGCAATACGGCGACCCCAAACGGGAAGGCGGCGCCCACGCTCCGCTGTCGTACAACGGAAACCCCATGCCACAACAAGGGGAAACCTATGGCGGAGGACTGTCAGAAGCAGAAATTCTGGGCGTGGTGTGTCACGAGCGTTACGTCATTGGTGGAGCAGATCCAAAGAGTGAACAGTGGGTAGAAGAGTACGAAACCTGGTGCTCACCTGAATCAGAAATCTTTAAGGCTCTTGAAACTGGTGGCACTTCTTTTGACACCGTTTCCAAAGACTTCTCGATGCTCAAAGAGAAGCCGCACGACGTTGGCACAAAGGCTCGCGCGACTACCGCAAACTAAGAGTTAGTTTCCTTCGTTGGTGCATGTCACCACGTCAATGTGATCTGCAGACAAATTCAGCGACACGTTCATGTTGCTTCCAAATTTGTTGATGAACTCTCGCAACGAAGTAGTTGGTGTTGAACAAGATCGTTTTGTTGGTGTTGCAAGTGGAATGACCCAACCGTTGTTCAGCACTGCAAAGTCTCCACCATTCAACATGTCAACCACGGGCGGCAACGCGAGTCGAGTGAGCAATGTTTCGTTGGTTGCAGGAGTAAGCGCAAACCACACCACAGCGTCGCCCAACAACTCTGCAATAAGTACACAGGCATTTGGGGTAGTGAAATCTGTACAGCTAATTTCGCCAGGTGTTCCGTCGGCAATAAAGACAGTTCGTGCATCATCAAGTGCGAACCGAGCCGTTGAGCGTGAAGTGCCTTGAACTACGGTCCAATCACTTTCAGCCTGAACCGTATTCACCGATGCGGTGTAGTTCACAAAGTGAACAACTTTGCTCGCTGATTGTGAAGATGAATTGGAGTTGATTAAAAATGCGTAAATGAGAAGCGCAATAACAGCAGGAATTCCTAATGCTGCTGCGAACCGTGCACTCAAAAAATTTCGCATGAAAAATTCCTAGCGTTGGACTTGCGCAACTGCACGCTCAGCTGCTCGCGACAACTCTGCAAAAACTTCCTCGGTATGCCCCAAACCAAAAAATATTGCTTCATAAGCGCCTGGCGCCATTGCAACACCTTCTTTTAACATTGCATGAAACAACTGCGCATACATTTTTTCGTCAGTTGATTTTGCTTCATCGAAATTGTTTGGAAGTTTTTGGGAAGCGTCACCTTCTTTTCCGATGTACATACCTACAAGTGTTCCCACAACGGGGAAATGAGCGTTGATGCCTGCCGCTGCACAAATGTCACGCAACAGCGAAGCACCATGTCGGGCACGCGCTGAAATTTCCATGTACACATCGTCGGTGAGCTCGTTCAACGCTGCAAGGCCAGCTGCAGTAGCTAATGGGTTCCCTGCAAGTGTTCCCGCATGAAAAACTTTTCCATTCGGAGTAAGGACCGACATGATGTCGCGTCGGCCGCCTACCGCACCAATAGGAAGACCACCGCCAATAACTTTCCCGAAGCAGGTGAGGTCGGGGCGCACATCGAACTTTGCTTGCGCACCACCCGTTCCTAAACGGAAACCGGTAATGACTTCATCAAATATGAGTAGTGCGCCGACGCGATTGCATTCTTCACGCAGTCCTTCAAGAAAACCCGGCGCAGGTGCAACAACACCCATATTTGCAGCCACTGGTTCAACAATGACGGCTGCAACATCGGTGGTCAGGCGTGGCACAACGTTGTATGGGGCCACCATGGTGTTTGCCACGGCTTCATCGGGAACTCCAGCAGTTCCCGGTAGTCCAAGCGTTGCGATACCGCTTCCCCCAGCCACCAACAATGCATCGGTAGCGCCATGAAAGTTTCCGGCAAAAGTAACAATGATTTTTCTACCTGTTGCACCTCGAGCAAGACGCACTGCAGTACTAGTGGCTTCAGTTCCACTATTCATGAGTCGCACTTGTTCGCAACTTGCTACACGATTGCTAATTGCTTCGGCGAGTTTCATTTCACGTGGCGTCGGAGCGCCGTAAGAGGTGCCGCCTAGTGCCGCTTGCTGAATTGCTGTCGTGACCGCAGGATGTGCGTGACCAAGAATAATTGCCCCATAGCTCTGCACAAGGTCTACGTACTTCTTACCTTCGACATCCCAAATGTGAGCGCCGCTTGCGCGCGCCACAATGTAAGGGGATCCGCCCACCGACTTGAATGCTCGAATTGAACTATTCACTCCCCCAGGGATGACATCACTTGAGCGTGCAAAGAGTTTTGCATTGCTTGGTACTCCCTTGCCTACACATAATGTGGCGACACATTTCGCGGCGATACAAGATGCTTCGTCGCAATAGGGAATGGACTGTCCTGAATTCATTGTCATATCAGCCATTGTTTTCTGCAAACCATCGAGTGAAATACGTGAGAATGATGTCTGCACCAGCACGCCGTATGGCCGTGAGTTGTTCAAGTGCCACCGTGTCGTGGTCGATCCATCCATTAGCGGCCGCAGCCTTCACCATGGCGTACTCACCACTCACGTGATAGGCCGCAATGGGCAAATGAGTCATGGCGCGCACAGCAGAGATGACATCGAGATAAGAAAGAGCTGGCTTCACCATGACAATGTCGGCACCTTGGTCGATGTCGGCTTGCACTTCTACAAGTGACTCACGTGCATTACGAAAATCTTGCTGATAACCCTTGCGATTGCCTCCATTAGCAATGCTGACATCTACAGCATCGCGAAATGGGCCATATAAACCCGATGCGTATTTTGCTGAATACGCCATGATGGAAACATCGCTGTGCCCGTTGGCATCGAGTGCACTACGAATGACACCCACTTGCCCGTCCATCATGCCACTTGGTGCAACAACTTGTGCTCCTGCATTTGCTTGAGCGACTGCAATTTTCGCATACACATCAAGCGTGGAATCGTTGTCGACATCGCCATTTTTCCCAACGATGCCACAATGCCCGTGGCTGGTGTACTCATCGACGCACAGGTCTGCCATGAGCACTATTTCGCTACCAACAGTCTTTGATAGACGCTGTAATGCAACTTGCACAATTCCTTGAGGGTCAAATGCGCCAGAACCAATTTCATCTTTTTTCTCTGGCACACCAAAAAGAATGACTCCACGCACTCCGAGCGATGCAAGTTCTTGTACTTCTCGTTCTAAGGAATCTAAAGAATGTTGCACGACCCCAGGAAGAGACGCAATGGGTTGGGGTGAAGTAATTCCTTCTTTCACAAAAAGCGGGGCTACAAAATTACTGGTGTGTAAACGTGTTTCAGCTACGAGTTCTCTCATAGCTAAAGATGTACGAAGACGACGAGGGCGCGATCCGGGAAATGCCACAACCGAATGTTACGGAGGTTGTTACGCAAAAAGCACAACAAGGGCGGCGCAAATACCGTCAGGAGTTGGTACTTCTGCCACTGCATGAACCTCTAGCCCAAGTGATGTCGCAACTTTCTGCGTCACCGGCCCGATGACAACAACTTTTCCTTTGAAATTTGTGCCCATTGCCGATACCCAACTTCGAGCAGCGCTGCCCGACGCAAAAATGACAGCATCGCCATGTTGCACCTGTTCTCGAGTTTCACCTGATGGAACACTATGAGCAGTGCGATACGCATTCACCCGAGTAACTTCCCAGCCCTTTTCCGTGAGCCCAGCAACGACCGTCAGGTCGGCACCTTCGCCTTGCACAAGAAGCACCCTGTTTCCCTGTGGACCACTCGTATGCGTAGGAAAACTCTGTACTAGCCCCTCTCCGCTTGGCACTGCAGCCTGCACGTCAATTTCAATTCGCAATGCGTCTTCAATGACTTGTCGGGTTCCATTTCCCAGAACAGCTATATGTGGAATGCGCATTGTGTTAACGATTGAGTTCTGAAGCGCAGCAATCACTCGACGTGCCCCGTTTGGTGATGACACCACCAGCCACTCATAAGAACTGATATTTGCCAGTGCTATATCACGGGCTGCTCCACCGTCGAGGGGTTCAACAATTTCAATGAGTGGCAAAGAAATAACATGTGCTCCTGCGGCACTCAACACTTCAACTACTGGCCCCGCCTGTTCTTCAGCACGCGTCACCACAATCTGCCGACCACTGAGCGGCAATGAGGACACTCTCTTAGCGCCTTCCAATTTGATCGCGTGAAGTTCGTGCCAGTTGTGCAGCAATGAGCGTTGCATTTTCTTCATCTGAAACATCGGCTTGCATAGAGATTGAACGGGCTTGTGCAGTGTCGTCTGAGGCCAAAAAAGTGGTGAGAATATTTTGGTCATTTACAAATGCACCGACGGGAAGCGAACATCCGCTACCCAAAACACTTAAAAAAGCACGTTCAATTTCCACAGCATGTCGTGTGGCCTTGTGATCAATTGACTGAACAAATTGTTGCGTTTCTAAGTCACCGAATCGATGTTCAACAGCAACACAGCCTTGACCGACCATTGGAACAAAAAACTCTGGATCAAGAACTTCGGCAATTTTTTCTGTGAGCTCTAACACCTGAAGAGCCGCAACAGCCATGACTACCGCGCCACCAGCAGGAACTTTTTCTAGGCGCGTTCCAATATTTCCGCGCAATTCAACAAATTGAAGATCGGGGCGCATTACCCGCAATTGCGCACGTCGTCGAACTGAACCTGTAGCAATAGTTGCGCCTGTTTCAAGTTCTTGAAGAGTGCTCCCAATCAGAGCATCGCGCGCATCGCGTCGCGCACACCACGCTCCAATTTCCAAACCGTATTCAGTAACGGTAGGAAGGTCTTTTGCTGAGTGCACTGCAATATCGGCACGCCCATCGAGCACTGCCTGCTGCACTTCTTTCACAAAAATACCCTGGCCTGCCATCTGGTGCAGTGGAACATCGGCGCGCTGGTCGCCCTTGCTTTCAACAAACACCAGTTTGCACTCAACATCTGGGTTCTCGCGCGTGATTGAGTCGGCAACAAATTGTGCTTGCGTGCGGGCCTGCGGGCTTGGCCGGGTGGCAATACGAAGAATCTTTTGTGTCACTGGCAGCTCATGTTCATCAGTGAAGATGAAAGAGGTCGCGCACGGCATCGGCTAGGCGCTCACCCTGCGGAGTTCCAGCACCTTCTTTTAACCGCACAGCAGGTTGATGCATCATTTTTGCTGTAATTCCTTTGGTGAGCGCTTCAACTGCTTCACGCTGTTCATCGGTTAACGCGGCGAGTCGTTTTGCATACCGTTCTATTTCGGCAGTACGAATTTCTTCTGCAGCCTCATGCAACGAAGCAATGAGCGGTGCGGCTTGTCGTGCTGTTGAGTCAATGGTGTACCGCTCTAACTCTTGCGAAATGATGACGCGCACTTTTGTTGCTTCACCTTCGCGCTGTTCAACACCTTTACGCGCCCAATCGCGAAGATCGTCGAGGTTGCGCAATTCAATGTTTTCAAGATCGCCCACATTTGCTTCCACATCGCGAGGAACTGCAATATCAACTACGAAAAGTTTTTTACCCGAACGCACACCCATTACTTGTAATGCTTTTTCGTAATCGAGAATGAAGTTTCCCGACCCGGTGCACGTAACGAGAACATCGGCTTGATGCAATGCTGCATCGAGACTTTCTAGCGGCAAAGTAGATGCGCCTAACCGGTTTGCGAGTTCTTCACTTCGCGCTGCCGTGCGATTCACTACCGTAATTTCTGTTGTGGGGTTTGCTGCAATAGCAGTAGCTACGCCTTCGCCCATTTCCCCTGCACCAACGATGAGTACTTTTTTATTTGCCAAAGTGCCAAGAAGATCGCGTGCCATTTCAACTGCTGCAAACGATATTGATGTTGTTGAACGCCCATCACAAGTTCTGATACAGCACAGCAGGGCTCGCAACATGATTTGGTGCTCGGGCAAACTTGCCCAGCTTGAATGCTGCAACAAGTTCTTCGGCGCGTTCACGCCCACGCTTGACGCCTATGCATACGCATGGCAGCACAATGCATGCCACAAGAATTGTGGACAGGTCACGCAGGGCAGGGAGAG
>CAIOHI010000325.1 GCA_903858075.1 uncultured Actinomycetes bacterium | reverse complement strand
GTGCCCCAAGCGACACAAAGTACTCGGCTACCTTCTTGGCTCGTTCTCTAGCCAAGGCGTTCAGTAACCAACTATTCTTCAGTTCGCCTGATTGTGTGTACCCCGTAATGTAGATGAGTCCGCCTTGGGCCTGTGCTGTTTTCAATGCTTTCTTCAGGCGTGCTTTAGCGGGGGCTGACAAAACAGATGAGCCCTTAGAGAAGCTCACGCCATTGGCAATTGGGGTTCCTGCAAGTCTTGGGCGTCCGTCGATTGTTGTTTCGAGGAAAGTGGTCCCTTCTCGCAGGTTTGCACCCACGGTGCCGCCGTCTGAGATTCCGACGTTGTTCGCGAACTGAACGGAAATGTTGACTCGGCGTGATTGATAGGGGACCGTGACCGCTGTGGTCGGATTATTGGGGTCAACTAGCACCTGAATGCGGGCCAGTAGTTTGCCACTTTTCAATCGCACAGTGATGATGGCGTGCGTCACCGGAATGTCGGAATCTTTTGTTGCCCTAGTGGCGGTGACTTGAGTGCGTCGCCCACCTGACACGCTTTGTGTACGCACAAGTGCAGGGCGTGGAGGTAATTGGTTAGTGACAGTTCCGACTGATGGCCTTGGGGCTGACGACAGCACAGCATTTGTTTTTCTCTCTGTCGCCCATACTAAAGATTTCTTGGCAACTGGGGTTGCAGACTTCAAATTGGAACGTGCGCCAGCGCCAATTCGGTTTACTGCCATGATGCGGACTTTTGCCTCAACGTCATTAGGTAAATTTCCGATGACAATAGGACTAGTAATGGTTCCATCGGGCAAGTCGGTCCAACGAACTCCATCATCTACTGAATAACGGTATGTGGTGATAGCGGCGCCACCGCTTAGACCAGGCGTGAAAGCAACTGTCACGGTTGCATCGCTTGGTTCAACAGAGGTAATGGCGGGTGCAAATGGCACCACTGCTCGAATCGCAAATGAACGAACGATTGACGGTGCTGCATTGTGATTACGGCTCCCAGCAACGCTGGCTGTGATTGAACAATCGCCAGAATCTTTCATTTCAATTGCTAAAAGTTCAACTTTGCAAACATTGGGTGTACGCGACGCGAGAACAACTTGAGAGCCCGACCCTGAAGTGGGTGCAACAGTAATTGAAGTTGTTGAAAAGTCTCGATCAGATATCTCTGAGAAGACAATTGCTTGGTCTGCCTTTTCTACTGTGATGGTGATTGCATCCGATGTGGACGCAAGGAACCCACCCTCGGCTGCCTTGGTGGCAGTTACAGAACAGGTTCCTGCGGCGGTGCCTGTGACAGAGTCGCCTGAAATACTGCACGAGCCCGTGCCGTCCGCTGATGCATAACTAATGGCCCCGTCACCATTCCCTCCAGATGTTTGCAGTGTGACGGACTCGTTATACACAACTGAGTAAGCGGAAGATGTCAGAGTGAATCCGGTTTGCGGAGCTCCCGTGATTCGGAAAGTTCCCCGAACAAAAGTAATGCTGTAGTTGCCGTTGTCGAGAGTTCCTTGGGTGATGTTGTATGAACCCACTGTCTCGCCAGGAGCACGAGTAATGGCACCAGTAAACACATCGGAATTGACGATGTTTCCAGTCGTAACCGTGTAGGCCAGGAGTGGATCACTTTCACCAAAAATCTTTGTCTTGTCTGTTGCTGTCACAGTGATTGGCCGTTGGTTAATTGTCAACTGGGCAGACACATAGGTGATGGTGTAATTCGAATTTGCTAAAGATCCTTTATTGATCGTGTAGGTGCCGACATTTTCTCCAGTGTCGCGGGTTTGTGTCCCTGAGAAAGTGTCAGAACCAAAGAGTGAGCCAGCGGTAACAACGTAAGTGAAACCAGGATCTGAATCACCATAGAACTTCTCTTTTGCAGTGGCGGTGAGGGTGATTGTTCGTGGCACAACTGTGATGGTGAAAGGCGCCGAAGTCTTCTGGACGTAGTTGTTTGTCATGGCACGTGTGGCTGTGACGGTACATGTGCTGCCTGCATTGCCTGAGGCTGACAAAGTGCCATTCTCTATCGAGCATGAAGCGGTACCAGCAGTAGCCACACTAAAAGAGAGGTTGCCTTCGGAACCACCAGAAGCT
>CAIOHI010000324.1 GCA_903858075.1 uncultured Actinomycetes bacterium | reverse complement strand
CTAACGTCCCGGCTTAAAGCCGCGCCCAATGAGTCCGCCGCGGAGCAATTCCACTTGCAATTTGTCGACAAGAACGATGGCAACTCCTCGTTCACCTTCAGCCGAATGCACTACTTCAAAACTTGCGAGGTTGACATTAAGGGCGGCCGCAAGCGTAAAGATTTCTGCAGCAGCACCTGGGCGATCGGGAATTGGAATACGAACTTCTTCGACATCTTCAAGGGAGCGAACGCGAGCAGGCAAATGTGATCTGGCTTTTCTCGCCTTGGAAAGGAATACTTCGAGCTCGCCTGTTTTTGTGCCATCAATAATGGCGCGCAATTGGCCCAACTCGGCGATGAAATCGTCGAGTGTTTCTAAAATTGCTGCACGATTCTCTCTACAAATATCGAGCCAGATACCGGGCTTACTCGATGCGATACGAGTCATATCACGAAAGCCACCAGCGGCCATACGCAATACAGATGCATGTTCTTCTGATCGAGCATCGGCAACACTCATGAGAGTTGCCGCCGCCAAATGCGGAACATGACTCACTACTGCTATGAGACGATCATGATGCTCTGCAGAGACCGCAAGAATATTTGCGCCCATGAGTTGAACAATGGAGGCAACTTCAGCAAAAACTCGGTCGTCGGTGGAGTCTGTAGGAGTAAGGATCCACGTAGCGCCCTCAAACAGCTCGGCATCTGCCCCTTGAATACCTTCAAGTTCTGAACCAGCCATCGGGTGCCCGCCCACAAAACGAACGTCAGAAATAGCTTGCACAACTGGGGCCTTTACACTGCCAACATCGGTCACTATTCCTTGAGTGGCTCGCAGTGCCGCCTCAACCTCGGCTGCCAGTTGCGACACCGGTACCGAAACAAAAGTGATGTGAGCATCTGCGTCGAGACCCACTGAGGAGATATACCCAAACTCCAGCGCTTCATCTTGTCGACTCGCCAACGGGTCTATTCCTTGAACACGAAAACCTTCTTGCGTGAGACGCGCAGCAATAGACCCACCAATGAGCCCAAGACCCACAATATTGACGCTTTGCTGTACCGACACGTCTCTACTCTAGCGATTGGGCTATCTAGCGCCGAGATGATTTAGACATAAATTCACTGAGCGCTTTTCGCTCTGCAAGAGTGAGGTCACGCCAGACTCCCGGCTTCAGTTTGTTATCTACTAGTGGACCAATACGAACACGCACTAAACGCTCTACTTCCTCGCCAACAGCTTCGAACATTCGCCGAACCTGTCGATTACGTCCTTCGTGAATAACAACCGTCACCGTGTTATCGCTTCGCTGGCTCACTTTTGCGGGAGAAGTGACTCCGTCTTCAAGCTCAACTCCTACACGCAGTTTGTGCAATGCCTTGTCGGACAGTCGAGGTGAGCCATGAAGCATTACTAAATATTCTTTCTCTACACCCTGACTTGGATGCGTAAGAAACTGCGTCAGTTCGCCATCGTTGGTGAGCAACAAGAGACCTTCGGTATCAAAATCTAATCGCCCGACAGAAAATACTCGGGGTTCACTTGGCACGAGATCGATGACGGTGTCACGGCCTTGCGGATCGCTTGCAGTAGAGATGACGCCTCTTGGTTTATTGAGCAGATAATAAACAAAGTCTGGACGAGCCCCAACAGGCGACCCGTCAACGCAAATTAAATCGACAAGTGGATCCACACGACGACCAAGAACTGCGATCTCGCCATTGACCGTTACTCTTTCTTCGCTAATGAATTCTTCACACACTCTTCTACTGCCCCAACCCAGTGCAGCAAGTATTTTTTGCAGGCGCTCGCCCTCATGCAACTCGGTATCTTCGGTTTGTGAATGATCTGACATTTGCGTTACAGATTTTGATCTGGAGCAGAGCCTGCATCATCGAGCGGAGAAATACGCAATGTGTTCTCTAGTGCCTCCACGACACTTGCATCTGGAACAAATTCAGCAAGTGGTGGCAGCTCACCAAGAGAGTTGATGCCTAATTTCTCGAGGAAAAGCTGGGTGGTTCCCCACAGCACAGCTTGACCCGGACCATCGTCATGACCTCGTTGCTCTACATAGCCGCGCGAGTGAAGTGTGCGCAACACTGCATCGGGGTCGACACCGCGTACCGAGGCAATTTGCAGACGCGAAATTGGTTGTTTGTAGGCAACAATCGCGAGCGTTTCCAGCGCCGCAGCTGAGAGTCGAGCACGTTGACCATCAAGCACAAAACGCTCGACATAGGCAGAAACAACAGGATGACTTTGGAAACGATATCCACCCGCCACCTGAACGAGCTGGAAGCCGTGCCCAGCCTCTTCATACACCGCAGAAAGTTGCGCAGCCATTTCTTCAACGATGGAAACCGGCACTTCGAATAACTGCGCAAGCAATTCTCCGGGAACTGGTTCTATTGCCACCATCAAAATGCCTTCCATCGCCCGAATGATTTCAGGAGTGATGAATGAAGCATCGTCGTTCATATTGAGGAGCTCGTCTGACATGTGAAACCTTTTACTTATCCTTCATAGTCGTCAATAGAGAATGAATTTGCGGTGGCAAAGCCTTCATCGCCGATCCAGCGAATTTCTATATCGCCAAAGCGATCGTCTTGGCTGAGTTCAATGAAGCCTTGCTTATAAATTTCCAGAATGGCAAGGAACCTCACCACTACTTCCAATCGTGCCTCGTGCCCACGGGTGAGGTTGCGGAAAGTAATGGCTTTCATATCTGCCAAAGAATCCATTAATTCGCTCACTGCCTCGGAAACGCTCAGACGTACTGGAGCGACGTGGAAAAGGTCAATATGTGGTTCGGGCTTCGGAGCAAGCGCCTTCAAAATTGCCTTATGAAGCTTCAGTGGAGTCACGCCCTCCATCAAGTCGGGCAGTAATTCTGAAAACCTCTCATCGGGTCCAGTGGTTCGGGGAAAAGCACGATCGGCAAGTTCTGCCAGCTGTTGGAATACCAGCGAAACATCTTTAAACGTCTTGCACTCAAGAAGCCTGGCGAGCAAAAGGTCACGCTCTTCCCACAGCGCAAATTCCTCGTCGAGGTCAATATTTTCTTTACCTGGCAGCAATCTGCGCGATTTCAGCTCAACAAGTGTTGAAGCAATGAGGAGAAACTCGGTGGCAATATCGAGATCAAGGTCTTGCATCTTCTCAATTTCGGTGAGATACGCATCGACGATGGTACTGAGAGAGACTTCGTGGATGTCGACTTGCTCCCTCAAAATGAGGTGCAAAAGAAGGTCGAATGGGCCCTCAAACACGGCCGTAGAGACGTCATAACTCACAGATGAAAACATACTCGCCAGAGACCCCTTTCGACGACTACAGTCCGCCCGTGGCTCGTGTCTTATCTTGCATCCAACCAACCGGCGCTGTTCACCTAGGTAATTACTTGGGGGCCCTCCAACAGTGGGTCAATGGCCAACACCAAAACGACGTATTTCATGGAATTGTCGACTTGCATGCCTTTACTGTGACGGAGTCGCCAGGGGTACTTGGCCAGAACACACTGGAATTAGCCGCAATGCTATTTGCTGTGGGTCTCGACCCAAATGTTGCAACGGTTTTTGTACAAAGCCATGTTGTTGAGCACACCACACTTTCTTGGATGATGGAGTGCACTGTCTCTT
>CAIOHI010000323.1 GCA_903858075.1 uncultured Actinomycetes bacterium | reverse complement strand
GTGACCCAAATAATTCCTGCTCGCTCGGTAACGGGCAATGTGGTGAGACCGTTACATGACTTGTCGATATCGCCAAAGGCATCTGCCTCATAGATACCTACTAAGTCTCCAGCAGTGTCGTACGACCATGCATGGTACGGACATGTGAAGCGACGGGCAGTGCCGCAACCGTCATCAGTGAGCTGTGCGCCGCGGTGGCTGCACACGTTGAGGAATGCGCGCATGGAACCGTCTTGCCCACGCACCATAAGTACGGGCACATCCAAAATGGTGACCGCACTGTATGAACCAGGCTCACGCATTTGGCAAGTGAACCCAAGTACCAGTGGCAGACGCTTGAAAATACGATCTACTTCTTTTTGCCAGCGCTCTTGGTCGAAGTAATGCTCAACAGGAACACGCAAAATGTCGTCAACAATTTCGCCTTTGCCTTCAGCGTGAGCATCAATTGCTCGCTGAGCCATACGCACTAGTTCTTGCCTACTCATTACATACCCCCGTGTGTGGTTGGTAACTCTACGGTACTCCTCCACGCCCCTCGCCGAGCGACCCGAAAAAGGTGAAAAGCGGGTTAGGCGCCCTTCACAACCAGGTTTAATTCACGCATGGGGCGCAAAAAGAAGCTCGGTTCGTGAATGGGTAACTCCATAGGCCCAGCAAGTTCAACATGCGCTACCCGATCGAGCAACAGGTTAAATGCCGTTGCCATTTGTTGACGAGCAAGTGCTGCACCCAAACAGAAGTGCACACCAAAGCCGAAGGCAACGTGATTTTTTGCATTCGCACGTGTGATATCGAATGCATCTGGGTTTTCAAAGACACGCGGATCACGGTTAGCTGCACCAAAGCGAATCATTGCCGATTTGTTTTCCGGAATATCGAACCCGCTAACTGTGACTGGGCATTTCACACTGCGCCACAAACCCTGCACTGGGCTATCGAAGCGCAACACCTCTTCAATGAAGTTGCCCATCAACGACCTATCGTTACGCAGCATTTCCATTTGGTCAGGGTGCTCAATAAGCAACAACATGGCAGCTGACAATGCACCTGTGGTGGTTTCAAAGCCCCCTGTAATGAGCGCATGTAAAACGGTCATGAGTTCATTAATGGTGAATGGCTCTTCGCCTTCTTCATTCACATGCGCATTGACCAAGAGCGAAATGAGATCTTTACCGGGGTTGGCACGACGCTTTTCAAATTCGCCCGCAATGAAATGCTGCTCTTCAATTTCAACATTGGCTTCAATAATTGCTTCTTCAACTGTAATTTGTGAGCGCTGAGCGAGTGACAACATTGCTTCAGCCCAGCGGCGAAATTTTGGATACTGCGAAGGGTCAAGACCAAGTTGGGTGGAAATGAAAATGCCTGGCAACGGCAATGCAAAGTCACGAACGAACTCGCAGCTTCCCTTTGCCAACATTGAATCAATTAACGAGTTCGAAATTTCCTCGAGCTGCGGCACGTAGGCCTTCACCTGAGCCGGCGTAAAGACGCGGTTCAATAACTTGCGATACCGGCTGTGCTCTGGTGGGTCTGAACGCTGCAACACAGGCAAGTGGGTCCAACCCTTTTCTTTCAACACACTTTGATAGGCAAGGATGGCGTCCATATTGGCCGCGCGTCCACCAGCCGATGGCTTATTTGAGAAGGTAGCAATGTCGCCTAATGCAGCACGAACCTCTTCATGCCCACCAATGACATAGAGGTCAATGTCGTCTTCATGCCACACCGGGCACTTCGACATTTGCTCTTTGTAATACGGGAACGGATTGTCTTGAATATTGACATTCGTTAAACCCACGTGTTCCACATCGCTACTCATTAGTCCCCCTCGAATTCACGCCAACCTTACAACGCAGAAAGAAAGTGTGTGATGGCGGCGTTCACTGGTTCTGGGTGCGTCAGGTTCGCAGCATGCGGCCCGCCCGGCACCACTACGTATTGCACCTTGCCACCCAAGCCGTCTCGCAACACTTCTGCCTTTGAAAGCGGTATGGCAGCGTCGGCATCACCGTGCACAACTAAAGCCGGGCAAGTAATGCTTCCCAGACGAGCAGTAATGTCATCACGGTGTAACAAGCACCGAAAGGCGCGGCTGAAGCTTTCTTTATTGAGCACTGCCCACTTAGCAAACCACTCTGGCCATTCACCAGGACCCAAAATGAGGCTGGCAATGAACTCTTGAACAGGCTCTGGTCCATGTTCCATCCACGTGTCATGCATGAGCATGTAACCCTCATCAGAACCCGGTTCTTCCAAGCCTGCCTGAGTGTCGAGCAGAATAAGGCCACGTACGCGCTCGGGGGCAGTGAGCGCAACACGCAGGCTTAAAAAACCGCCCTGCGACATTCCGCCAACAACAGCAGTCTCAATTCCTAAGTAGTCCATGAGGCCAATGACATCTTTTGCGGAATCCCAATACGTGAACTCATCGGTGGCAATAGTGCCGCCAAAGCCACGCTCATCCCACGTGACAACACGATGAGTAGATTTCAAAGCAGT
>CAIOHI010000322.1 GCA_903858075.1 uncultured Actinomycetes bacterium | reverse complement strand
TGCCCCTCACGGGGCCACGGTCCGTACCGTGTCCGAAGGGAGTACATGCACATGAAACGTGCTTATGAATTAATGGTCATCCTCAGTGGAGACCTCGACGACAATGCAGCGCAGTTGCAGGTGAAGGCCATCACGGCTTCTATCAATGCAGTTGGTGCGAGCATTCACGGTAATCCCGACTGGTGGGGCAAGCGCCGTTTCGCGTACCCCATCAATAAAAAGGAAGACGGCTATTACGTCGTCTACAACCTCGAGGCTCTTGGTGGAGCTTTAAATGAAGTTGAGCGCACGCTCCGTATTGCCGATGAAGTGGTTCGTCACAAGCTCATGCGCTTGCCAGACCACGAAGCAGCACGCCGCGGCATGATGGCCGCGACTGCGTAGTCGGCTTTTCATTAACGAAAAGTTCCACAAACTACTTACGTAGAGGAGATACATATGTCAGAGAACTCCATCACCCTTGTCGGCAACCTCACCCGAGACCCAGAACTGCGCTTCACCACTGGTGGGCGCGGCGTGGCCTCTTTTGGTATCGCCGTTGGCCGTCGTTATCAGGTCAATGGTGAATGGCAAGAGCAAACCTCGTACTTCAATATCACTGCATGGGGCCAACTTGGCGAAAACGCAGCGGCAACCTTCACCAAAGGCACCCGCGTCATCGTTACTGGCCGCCTTGAGCAGCGTGAATACACCACCCGTGAAGGCGATAAGCGCACGGCAATTGAAGTCGTGGCCGATGAAATCGGACCGAGCTTGCGTTGGGCAACAGCCCAAGTCGAGCGTCAATCCAGCAAAGGTGGCGAATCCGCCGCCCCACGCGGAGCATCCAGCAACACCTCTCCCGACCCATACATGGGTGGGGAAGAAGAACCCTTCTAGAACGAAACTGCAGAGAGAAACATGACTAGTAAATCAAACAAAATTCGTATGGCGAAAGCCGCCATTCGCAAAACCGGAAAAAAGAAGCCAAACGCCATCGACACCGAGCGCGTGAAGTTTGTTGACTATAAAGACATCAACTTGTTGCAGCGCTTCATGTCTGACCGCTCAAAAATTCGTGGTCAGCGCATTGCCGGCACCACTGTTCAACAACAGCGCGACATTGCGAATGCAGTGAAAAACGCTCGCGAAATGGCTCTGTTGCCTTACGCCAAGCGCGTGTCTTCTACTCGTGCACCACGTGCAGGAGGCGATCGTGAAGATCGTGAAGATCGTGGCGAACGCGGTGAGCGTGGCGAACGCGGTGAGCGTGGCGAGCGTGGCGACAATCGCACACCTCGCGATACCGCTGTTGCTGCCGTAGCAACAGAGAACACCGAAGTTGTAGAAATCGTAACGAATGGTGAGGAAGCCTGATGTTAAAAGTCATTTTGCGTAGCGACATTAAAGGTCTCGGCAACCGTGGCGACATCGTCAATGTTGCCGACGGTCATGCCCGCAACTTTTTGTTGCCAAACGGTCACGCCATTACAGCAACCGACGGTGCAGTGGCACAAGCAGCAGCAATGCGTAAGGCACGTGCCGCCAAAGAGCGCGCCACTCGTGAAGCAGCACTTGAAGTCGCGGCGCGTTTGAATGCTGTTACTTTGTCGGTGCCCGCTAAGGCTGGTAACGAAGGCCGTTTGTTCGGTTCAGTTACTAGTGCCGACATCGTGGCTGCAGTGAAGAGCCAGACTGGTATCGAAATTGAGCGCCGCGATGTAGACATCGAAGCTCCTATTCGTACATTGGGTAAGCATTCTGTAGTGGTCTCGTTGTACCACGACGTCACGAGCACTGTCTCGGTCGATGTCGTTGCTCAATAGTTATCCACAGAACGCACTCGATACAGCACAGGCTTACACACAGGCTTATCCACAAGTCTTACCCCTAGTAATCCACAAGGTATCTCAGGCAAGGTAAGAGTCGTGTCCGATACATACAACGCTTCAGCAGCGCGCGTCACCGCTCGCGTACCGCCACACAACCTCGATGCCGAGGTCTCGTTACTTGGCGCCATGTTGTTGTCGAAAGACGCCATTGGTGCTTGCTCGGAACGCGGCGTTGCCCCAGGCGATTTTTATAAGCCGGCGCACCAACATATTTTCGACGCTATTCAAGCGCTCACCACCATGGGCGAGCCGGTCGACGTGGTCACGGTGTCCGACAAATTGCAACGCGCTGGCCTCATCGACACCGTCGGCGGAATCGACTATTTAGTTGACCTGCAAAACCGCACTCCTGCAGTATCGAGCGCCGACCGCTACGCGCGCATCGTGCGCGAAACTGCTCTTCTGCGTGGCCTCATTAGCGCGGCGTCCTCTATTGCTGAAATCGCCTACAGCCAGCCCGACAATATTGAAAATGCTCTCGACCAAGCCGAGTCGCGCATATTCGACGTAGCGCAAAACCAAGTCACCGATTCTTTAGTACGCATTAACGACCTCATGCCAGAAACCATGACGCACCTTGAAGACATCATGGAACGCGGCGACCCTATTACTGGCGTGCCCTCGGGCTTTAACGATCTCGACGATTTACTGTCGGGCTTTCAACCCGGCACGCTCAACATTATTGGTGCGCGCCCTGCAATGGGTAAGAGCGCATTCGCAATGGGCATGGCCGTCAACGTGGCCACCATTACGCAAAAGCCTGTTTTGTTTTTCTCTTTGGAAATGGGTCGTGCCGAATTATCACAACGTATTTTGTCAAGTGAAGCGCGAGTCGATAGTGCAAAGTTGCGCAGCGGCCGTTTGAACGACGAAGACTGGCGTCGCATTGGCCGCGCCATTGGGCGCCTTTCTATTCCGTTGTATATCGACGACAACTCATCGGTCACTGTCATGGAAATTCGTGCAAAGGCACGACGCATTGCTTCACAGTACGACGGCATCGGCATGATCGTTATCGACTACTTGCAGCTCATGGGCGGCAACTCAGGTTCAGAAAACCGCCAACTTGAGGTCAGTGAAATTAGTCGTAACTTAAAAATTTTGGCACGCGATTTTAAAATTCCCGTTGTTGCACTCAGTCAGTTGAGTCGTGGTCTTGAACAACGCCAAGACAAGCG
>CAIOHI010000321.1 GCA_903858075.1 uncultured Actinomycetes bacterium | reverse complement strand
CGTGCCCTAACTGGATCATGGTCTCGGGGGAGAACCAGTGTTGGGCCCTCAGTTCTGTAATACATGTAGCGCTCGACTTTTTTAATTTACTAATGACATGGTTTGTCATTTGATGAGCTGTGGCATCAAATTTGCCATTCAAGGACTCCACATTGGTTCGCCATTGTTTCGCCGTGAGAGTTGTGGCTGGTTTGCCAGAGAAAGATGAAAAATCAAATTCACATTCATCGGTGAAACAGGTTTCATAAAGATCCCATTGGCGGTGGTCGATACCTAATGCGTATTTATAACTCACTTGAATGATGTCGTAGCGGGCCATTAGACGTTTTGATTTTTCATTGCTCATTGTCATTCACTCTTTCGTTGCTTAGCCAACACAACGTGTTGCTAATAAGTTTGCGGTAATGGTTGTTGTTGAATGCAAGAGGACCATCTCCAGGTTGCAGGTAAACAACTGTGCTGTTTTCATATTCGTGAGTCCATGCAACTAGACGTGATTCATCTTGATGCGACCAGTTGCCTTGGTCTTCGCGTCGGATAGCGGCGTAAGCAGATGAGAAATTTGATGAGTCACTTGATGCACGGGTGGAAATAAGCGCGGTCACTTCGCTTTCGAAAATTGGGCAGAGGTATGTCTCATCGGTGAGTTCAAAAGATTCTGGCAAACCTTCGCAAATTGGGTGTGAGGGAAGGAGCACGTCAAACACCTGGTGCACTGGGTTAGCCCAACCACTATCAATATATTTTTTACCTCGCAGTTCGGCCGGCACATAGTGAAAACGCCCTTTAAGCATTTCTGCGAAGAGGGGCCAAGTGGGCCACGAAGCAATGGCGTGGTGCATAGCCAAAACTGGGATTCCTAATTGCGTAAGTCTCTGCCAGGCTTCCACCACCTCAGTAGTTGGATCCACTAAGTCGGGCTCGCTGCCGCGGTTGAATTGAATGCCGGGCAGGTCGTATAGAGCTAGCACGCCGCCTTCTTTGTGCATTCTCTCGACGGCACTTGAGGTGAAGAGAGTTGCAGCTTCTGGCCACTTCACAACAGTTGATTCAATTCCTTCCAGACTGTTAAGCATGTCATTGAAAGCAATTTCGTCGTACGGGTGACCACCGACGATCCAAGTAACGGCAATAGAACTCACGACAAGAGCGTAACTCCTTCCATTAGGTAGATTTCACACGTGAGAAACCAGCGAATGAATAACTTTTTGCATCAAGTCGTGCACTCGTTACGTCAGCGAACTGTTTTGTACGGGGCAATTGGATCACAGAATGCTTCGGGCAAGAAGTTTGCCCATTTCGGAGACCGCAGCGTTATTTGCTTTCCGCAAACGACAATCTTCAATGAGCAGTACATTTCTATTGGAAGCGACACAATGATTGGCGAGCACGTTGCACTCTCCGCAGGAATGGTTCCGGGTCAAGAATGTGTGGTGTCGCCTGTCGTCAGCATCGGCAATAGGTGCTTAATAGGCCGGGGTAGTGGCATCGTTGGTCATTTCTCGATACTTATTGAAGACGATGTATGGACGGGTCATCACGTGTACATCACAGATCAAAATCACGGTTACGAAGATATCTCCCGACCAATTTCGCAACAAAGTCAACCCGAGCGTGCGGTGCGCATCGGAAAAGGCAGCTGGATTGGCCATGGAAGCGTTGTGCTTCCAGGATCAAATATTGGTGAACATGTGGTCATAGGAGCACAGTCTGTTGTGAGTGGTGTTATTCCCGATTACTGCGTAGCTGTGGGTGCACCAGCACGCGTCATTAAGCAATACCGCAAGGGCGAAGGTTGGGTTTCTATACCGAAAGATCAATAGGCGGAGCGCAACTAGGTGCTGCATTATCTGCAGCAAAGGTTGCAATCTTTTCGCTGATAGGTAGACCCTCTGTCACAGTTTCGGAAAATGGCTCATTCACGCCAGCGCGAAGGTCATTTGCGTATGCTCGCCGGTCTGAACTATGAGTCCGGTAATCGGCCAACCAAAGGGGAACTAGCGCTTGTCCTTTGGAGTCAGATACCGACAGTGCGGCTAAAGAGTTCACGGCGCGTTCGAGCGAGTCAGTGGCTTTGTCAATTATTTGAGCTCGTTCTGTTAATGCGTTCACTCCGGAATCTTTCACCTTGCGGAGGTCTATGAGCGCTAACCGCTCTTTTTCAGAAACGAGACATATTTTTTCTGCAGCAGCTTTCCATGATTTGTCATCAATTTTATTAACGGCAACTTTGCTAGCAAAGAAAAGTGCATAAACCCACATTGCCCCAATGAGTGCGCAGATAACGATTAAGAAGGGTTTTAAAAGGCGTCGCATCTTTATGAAGACATTTCTTACTGTTTGGATGTTGGGCGGTAAAAGAGGGCGAGATGCAAGGTCGAGCCTGCGACAGCTATTGCTGCACAGAGAGTGAGAGGGAACCAACCGGCATGAAATATGTTCAGAGCATGATCAATTGAGTAAT
>CAIOHI010000320.1 GCA_903858075.1 uncultured Actinomycetes bacterium | reverse complement strand
TTGATAAGGCATGACTACCGCCACATCAGCCACGTTGAGCGCCCATTTGGCGCAGTTCCCCGATGTCTTAGAACAACTCACCGCCGCCCACGAGGCCGCATGGGTCACTGTTGACCCTCACATTTTGGAACTGTGCCGCCTGCGTATCGCCAGCATGCTGGGTGCACAAGCCGAACTGTCCATCAACACACCGCAAGCTGCACTCACCGCTGAAAAGCGCAGCGCACTTTCGCAGTGGCCACTGTCGCCGCTTTTTACAGACGCAGAAAAAGCCTGCCTTGCATTCACCGAAGAATTCGTTATTGACGTCGCAAGCCTGCAAGAAACCACCGCCCTACGTGTGGGTGAACTCTTAGGACAACAAGAACTCGCCGACTTCGTGAGCGCTCTCTTGGTAGTTGAACAACGCATTCGTATTTCCCTGGCCTGGCAAACTTTGTTTGGAGAAGATCAATGAACACACGCATCGCACGCATCGCGCCAAAAACTTACGCAGCAGTTCCACTACGCACTCCACTCGGCGACTGGCAAGCAGCGGTCGTACGCATGACAGCGCTCGACCCCATCACCACAGAAATTGTGCGTTTGCGTTGTGCGCGCTACCACGACTGTAAAACTTGACTATCTGTTCGTTTGGCAGTTGCCAAACAAGATGGTCTGAACGAATCCACCATTGCAGAAGTAGATCACTATGAAACAAGCACTCTGTCTGAACGTCACAAAGCCGCTCTGCGCTACGCCGATGCGCTGATGACCCAACCCGGCAGCATTACCCCACAGCAAAAAGCAGATCTTCTCTTGCATTTCACGCGCGACCAAATTATTGAACTCACCGTCGATGTGATGAAATGGAATTACCAAAAAGTTCCCGTTTCTCTTGGCACCGATGTTGAGGTGCAAGAGGGCGAACTCACACCACTTATCTTCGATGCACAAGGAAACTGGGTTAAACCAAGATGAAAGCCGTTCTCGTTGTACTAACGAACCCTGCAAGCACAGAAGCAGAGGTTGCCTACAACGACTGGTACACCAATATTCATGTGCCCGATGTACTTGCTGTGCCTGGCTATGTATCGGCCACGCGCTACAAAGCATTTGACGGCTGGCAAGTGTTCGATCAGAAATATCTCACGTTGTATGAACTTGATGTGCGCAACCTTGAGCATCTACAAGAAATTTCCGACGAGCACATGCGCCGCATTGCCGACGATGAAATGCGACGCTCACCTAACAACGTCATGGACCGCGCCACCATGCGTGCCCTCTACTACGTTGAAGAAGCTCCACGCCACGTTGGCCCAAATACACAACTCCGCGTACCTAACTCAGTATTCATGGCGTACTCCAGCCCAACTGCTCCAGAGTTAGAGAATGATTTTCATCTCTGGTACGAAGAAACACATCTTCCAGAAATACTTGCCTTGCCAGGCTTCCTTGCGGCGCAACGTTTTGCTGCAACCAATATCAACATGGTGAAACAGCCTTGGGTCTGCGAACATCAATTTCTCGCAATATACGAACACAGCGCAAGCGACCTCGACGGCTACAACGCATCATTTGCACACGTCATTGCCGGAATTAAGTCGGGTGACATTCACATGTCAGATGTCATTACCTCAAATAACCCTGCGCCCGCTTACGCGCGCATCAGCGAGCAAATTACTCAGCCTTAGTTGGCTCTGCTTTTTTCTTCTTCTCAGCTTCAGCTTTCATCTGCGCAATCTTTTCACGCAAAGCTTCCTGCTTATTCAAAGACCTTTTTGATGCCTCAGCATTTTCTCGTTCGTGCCACTTCATTGGGGCTCCCTTTGGCGCTATGCCACTTCGTAAAGCCCCGTATGGGCATGAAAAACCGGCTTGGAGTGTTGAAGGGTTGGAACAACGCACACAAGCCGGCGTAAAAAGCCTACGGGCTTCTTTCTCAAATGCCCACGCAGGGGTGCCATGATGAAGAGATGAAGGCTGTTCTCCTTGTTCTCACCCAAGACCCTGCTATTCAACCGCTCCCCATGGCTACGGAATCTGCCATGTACACGGCATTCGAGGGCTGGAACCCGTTCCCTGAAACTCATCTTCTCGTGCAGTCTTGGGAAGTGAACAGTGCC
>CAIOHI010000319.1 GCA_903858075.1 uncultured Actinomycetes bacterium | reverse complement strand
TTCATGGGAACGGAAAGAAGTGAACACATTTCTTCGCTCCATGCATGTTTTTGAATGTCATAAAGCATTGTTCGACTTGCATTCGATTCATCGGTTGCAAATGTGGTTCCACCCGATAGCCGCCACAAGATCCACGAGTCGATGGTTCCAAGTGCAAGTTGGGTAATGGGCTCAACTACTCCGTTGCGTAGTAGCCACTCTGCTTTAGTTCCAGTGAAGTACGGGTCGAGAACGAGACCGGTGATGCGCCGAACTGTTGGTAGTTCATCTGCTAACTGTTGGCAGCGGTCTGCGGTGCGGCGATCTTGCCAAACAATTGCGGGTGCAAGTACTTCATCGTTCGCGCGATTCCAGGCCACAAGTGTTTCGCGTTGGTTGGTAATGCCAATTGCAACGGGCGCTTGGGGTAGTTGGCTGCACACTTCGTGCAATGTTGACAAAACTGCGCTCCAAATTTCCTCGGCATCGTGTTCTACCCAGCCTGGTTGAGGAAAGTACTGCGTGAATTCCTTGTATGAAGAAAGCGAAGGCGCGCCGTCGAGGGAAATTGCACGCGCTCTGACCCCGGTTGTTCCGGCGTCAATTGCAACAATGAAGGCCATGCCTAGAAACTAGTGCTGTTTAACCTTTTCGCCATCAAAGCGGTATCCGAGGCCGCGAACCGTGACCACATATTGAGGTTCGTCTGGGCGCACTTCAATTTTCGTGCGCAAACGGCGTACGTGAACGTCGACAAGTCGACCATCGCCGAAGTATCCGTATCCCCACACCCGGTCGAGCAGTGTTTCTCGAGCAAACACCTTGTTTGGGCTTGTGGCGAGTTCGCAAAGTAGGCGAAATTCGGTACGGGTCAGAGAGATCTCTTTTCCGTCGCGGTAAACGCGTCCTTCGTCGGGGCGAATTTCAAGATGTCCGAAGTGCAGCGCATTTTCGAGGTGAAATGCTCCGGTTGCTCGACGCAGAAGGGCATCCATGCGCGCTACAAGGTGTTGGCAGTTCACGGGGTGCTCGTGGTAGTCGTCGGCGCCGGCTTCAAGGCCTTGCAATATGTCGTTGGAATTCTCGGTGACAATATAAATAAATGCAGAGGTTGAGTTTCTGATTTGTTTGACTAAGTCGCTGGTATCGCCATTGAGTGCAGAAAAATTAATGACGACAACAGTGGGTTGCCTTTTGCGCACTGCGACAAGTGCTTCATCTACTGAACGTGCCACCTGTAGTTCGTAATGCCCATTTTTCTCGGCGAATGAATGTATGAGTTCAGCCTCAATTTGAGGAGATCCTTCAACAAGGAGCACAACTATTGGCGAATTAGTGGCGCGTCCTTTAGGCATGGACCTTTAGTCTAGGGCACTTGCAGAGGGCAATTAACTGTTGGAGTGTTTAATGAGATCTTGTATTTGAGTAAATACACCTGGGGGAGATGCCAAAATAGCCGACGGCTGAAGGTCGCCACCGTCGATACTGCCAATTGTGCAACCAGATTCTTTAGCAATGAGAGTTCCTGCGGCGAGATCCCATGGAAAAAGATGTTCCTCGTAGTACGCGTCGTAACGACCGACTGCAACAAAACATAGGTCGAGTGATGCTGAACCGAGGCGTCGAATGTCGCGAATTTTCGCAATGATTTTCGGAATGCGTGCAGCCTGAATGAGGCGATTATCTGGTGAATAATTAAAACCAGTGGCAATGAGGCATTGGGCAATATCATTTATTTCATTGCAGTAAATACGCGTGCCGTTCAAAAAGGCTCCACCGCCTCGTGTGGCGGTGTAGGTCTCGTTCAGCGGAGGGCAAAAGACAACTGCAGCAAGTTCGCCGTCGGCGTCGTGGGCCCCTAAAGACACAGTCCATGTGGGTAGGTCATACAGAAAATTGGTTGTGCCGTCAATGGGGTCAACGAACCAGGTGATGCCGCTGGTGCCGGTGTGTCCGCCACCTTCTTCGGCAACGATGCTGTCGTTGGGGCGAGCAGCACGCAGTGCGGTAATGATTGATACTTCGGTGAGCTTGTCGTATTCGGTCACCATGTCGGTAGAAGTTGACTTTGTGCTTACTTCACGAAGTCCACGCTTGCGTCCTGCAAGTGCAACCGCGCCAACTTCATGGGCAATAGTGGTAGCTAAGTTGACGAGGTCGATGGCAAGTGACGTGGTCATTGGTTGTCCTGCAGTTCTTTCCATTCTCCTAAAGCGCGCAATACCAGCACGGCAACTACACCCATGCCAGCAGCAGTGACTGTTGCTCCAGAGAACACGCCAATGCCTTTGGGAACATCGCATGCTCCGGAACACTGCAGGTCGACAAGTGCATAGCCAATGAGTCCACCGGCAATGCCACCAAAGACGATGGAGCAAAACGCGGCTATGCGTGCACCTCGGGCGGGAAGTGCAGAAAGAGGGCGCTCATGTGGCGAGGGGTCGTTGGGGGTGGGGGTGGGAAGCGAAGACACAGAGACATCGTAGGCTGTGAAGTGAAATGAACCCTGAACGCGTCATTCTGCATGTAGATATGGACATGTTCTACGTGGCTGTTGAACTGCGGGAGCGCCCA
>CAIOHI010000318.1 GCA_903858075.1 uncultured Actinomycetes bacterium | reverse complement strand
GGCGACATTCATGAGAAAACGAAAGCATCATGACCACTTCCCCACTTTCGTTGTACGACGCCACACAAGAAGACATTGCATCACTCTTCCCGAATGAACCGAAATATCGAGTCGGCCAAATTTGGCAAGCGCTCTACGAAAAACTCAAACCCGTTGAGGCAATTTCCAATATCTCCGCCGCAATGCGTCAGCAATTAGCCGAGGCATTTCCTGTTGCGTTGGAACTACAAACAGAACAAATAAATGCCGATGGCGACACGGTGAAATTTCTCTTTCAACTGCGCAATGGTGGCCACCCCATTGAGACCGTTCTCATGTTGTACGCCGACCGCGCCACCGTGTGCGTCAGCACCCAAGCAGGTTGTGCAATGGGTTGCGGGTTCTGCGCCACGGGCCAGGCCGGCTTTACTCGTCATCTCACTTCAGGCGAAATTGTTGAACAAGCAGTGCGTGCAGCACAACGTGCAGCACATCTTGAACGCCGCCTCAGCAATGTGGTGTTCATGGGCATGGGAGAACCTCTTGCCAATGAAGGCCCCGTACGTGCTGCTGTTGAAAAAATTCATGGCGACATCGGCATTTCTGCTCGCCACCTCACCGTCAGCACCGTAGGAATTGTTCCTGGCATTAAGACCCTCAGCAAGTGGCCTCTTCCCGTGAACCTGGCTGTGTCGCTGCATGCGGGGCGCAACGAACTACGCGACGAACTTGTTCCTATTAACAAGCGCTACCCCTTAGAGATGCTCATGAAGGCGTGCGAAGACTACCTCTATGCAAAAAATCGCCGTGTCACTTTTGAATGGGCGCTCATTGCCGGCGTCAACGACACCGACCGCGATGCCGAAGAACTCGCCGAACTATGCAAGCAACTCACGCCGTCGGCGCACGTGAACCTCATTCCGTTAAACCCCACCCCTGGTTATCTCACTCAAGGGTCGTCGGGTAACCATGTTCGTCAATTTGCTAGCTGGCTTGAAGACATGGGCGTAAACGCCACTGTTCGTCGCAACCGCGGAACCGACATTGATGCAGCATGTGGTCAGCTAGCTGCTGGGCAACATATTTCTCCGGTGGAAATTACTCGTCGCGTAGATATTTAGGATTCGCAACACGAAGTTTTTCTCTTACTGAATTCAAAACGAATTCTTCAACTTCAGATTCTTTTGATAGCAATGCACCGGTACGAATTTTCTCTGCCAGTTCAGCTTCGCTGTTGCACTGAAACGCGGCAAGGCCGGCTGCGTAGTTTTCATTTTGTTCTTCACCAAGCTCTAGTTCGCGTTCCACCATGGCAAGCACATTCATTGCTACGCGGGTGTGAAATTGCAGGCGACCTTCTACCTGAGGAAAGACATCGGTCTCGAGCCATTCACGCACAGACTCAACAAGTTGCTGCGCGGTTGGCGGATCATGCAATTCAGACACGTGTGGTACCTTTCCCGTTTTTCAATTCACGAATGGCCAACAATGCGTCGTACTCGTTCTCACATACTCGCCGCCCAATAGCCGCAAGTTCATGACTGCGCACAGAACCAGTGAGGTGATACGCCGCCTGTGAAATACACATAAGCCCCCATTTCACCGTTCCGAGAACTTCCCACCAACGCAGCGTTTCAAGCGAAATGTATTCACCTGATGCTTCACCGTATGCCTCAAGCAAGTCTTCATAAGCGCCAATACCGCCTACGGGCTGCCCACCGCCGAAGCGCCATGCCCGCACGCATAGCCAGCCGAGGTCTTCAGCAGGGTCACCAATGTGGGCAAGTTCCCAATCGAGCACTGCTCGTAATCCTTCGTTGCCAATAATGAGATTTCCCATACGGAAGTCACCATGCACAAGGCAACGACGACCTATGGGAGGCCGATTTTCATCAAGCCATCGAAAAGCAATTTCAAATGCCGGATGCGATTGCCCACAATCGCGCAGATGCTCTTTGTAAAAAGCAATTTGGTCTACGTCTTCAAGACCGGGTACCTCAGAATTGATGCGATGCAATTTTCCGAGCGCTGTACCGAACTGTGCGGGCAGAGTTTTTCTTGCTGATGCGAATTCTTCGTCTCTTAAAATCTTGCGCGCAATGGTTTCGCCTTCAAAGGCAGTCACAATCATAAATTGTGTACCCACTGGGTTCTCACCAACAAGATCACGAGAACTTGCAAGCACACGAGGAACTGGAACCCCAGCTGCATACGCCGCTTCAAGCACACCTACTTCTACATGCATGTCACGTGGCGAGGTCAGACGTTGGCGCTGAATAATGCGCTGTTCGTTTCCTACTTGAAAGCTCCATGTTTCGCGCGACGCCCCACCGGTGAGACGACGCATGTGCGTTATTCCGTCGAGCCCAGTGGCTGCGGTAATGGCCAGCGATAACTCTTCTGGCGTTGAGGGGAAACTTTCCACGTTGCAACCTTATTACCCGCCACAAGTGATTACTGTGGCAGCGTGGCAACTGACTCTCACTTTGTGTTATCACTACGCAACATCACCCTGCAACGCGATGCCAACACCATATTGAAAAATGTCTCATGGGAAATCTCAAAGGGTGAGCATTGGGTGGTACTTGGCGCCAACGGATCAGGGAAAACCTCGCTCATGCTCATTGCCGCTCTTTACCTGCACCCCAGTGCAGGCGAGGTTGTAGTTGAGGGTGAACGACTTGGCGATACCGGAGTACGTGAGCTACGCCAGCGCATTGCCTACAACTCGGCGGCATTTGCGAGCGAAATTCGACCCCAACTGCGAGCCTACGAAGTGGTGATGACCGCCAAAAATGCCGCTCTTGAAACCTGGTGGCATCAGTATGAGCCAGCCGACAAGGCGAACGCAATCAGTTGCCTCAACCAACTTGGTGTCGGCCATCTTGCTGAGCGAGAAATTTCTACCCTGTCTTCTGGTGAACAACAACGGGTTTTTCTGGCTCGCACCCGCATGAATGAACCTTCACTCGTGCTCCTCGATGAGCCAAGTGGTCGGCTAGATCTTGGTGGTCGTGAACAACTAGTTCACGCTCTTGAAGATTCCATTCAGCAATCGCCGCACATATCTACCGCACTCATCACACATCATGTTGATGAAATACCACGAGGCATGACACATCTTCTTGCCTTGAAAGCAGGAGAAGTCATTGCCAAAGGCCCACTTGCAGACACGCTCTCTAGCGCACTGCTCACCGAGTGTTTTTCCTGGCCACTAGAACTCATTGAACGTGAAGATGGAAGGTTCAGCGCCCAGAGCGCGAAACCAGCGCCATAAGGTTCTCTCGGCCACTTTCAATGTGGTCCACCAATACTTTTTCAAGCAGGCCACCCGTCCACAGAGCACCCCCGTAGAACAACTCAACTCGCAGAGTGATTCCTTCATGACTTTCAATAAGCGCACACGTCATGCGCCATGGGGCATGCTCTCGCCCATCTTTTTCACGCCTCTCAAACACAATGAGCTGAGGCGAATCGGTGGTGCGTTCCATACGTAAACGTTTTGAGCGCGCAAAGGGCCCCAGTTTTGCTCGCAGTTCAACATCCCATGCACCTGGCCCAGCTGTTGTTGCTTTATGCACAAGCGGCATCCACCGCTCATATTCACCAAGATCTGAAACAAAAGGGCGAATAGCAGTGAGCGAAGTTGGAGCAACAAGTGTGGCTTCTGTTTTCATGTGCGCATCACTTTTCGCGGCGGTCTTTGTTGCCAAAGGCACGATCGAGCAGGCCAGGGATTTTCTTTGGCTCATCGCTATTGCCTACAGATACTTCTGCTTCAGCAACGAGCTGTGGCGACCAGGGAATGGCACGCGTCTCTTCCATCAGCGGCTCATCTTCAATTGGCGCATCGTCAAGCGGAACCAGATTTTCCTTCGCAAAGAGCTGCGGCTGAATTTTCGACACTTTGCGTCGTATGCCGCGTGAAGGAGTGTCTCCATGTGCAGATTCACCAGCAGGCGCGAGAAATAACCGCGGAATATTCTCGCGCTTGTCGTCAATATGCCATCCGCGGGGCACCACCAATGCGTTGGCATGACGGCGGCATAAAATTCCGGTACCAAAACTAACGTTTGGATCGTAGGTATTGAGCCACACCGCAAGAACCTGCGTGTTGAAGCCGTATGCGACAGAGGCAGGTGCCGAGCAGTCGGGACGTTCGCATAGACGAGACACAACAACACGCTAGTACTACTCCTGCCGACTCTGTGGCTTCATTGATCTTGAATCTCTCTTAGAAATTTGTAATAGGGTAAATAAGGAATGAGTTCAATCTTCCTTCACATCGGAACACTCAAAACCGGCACCACTTCGTTCCAACGTTGGTTTTTCGAAAATCAAGATGTCATTGCCCGCGACACAGGTGTCCGTTGGTACAACGGCCAGTTTCCCGATTTAAGAGAAATTGCGGCAATTTGCTTGGACCCCCATAAAGAGACCCCAGCAATGGTCTACGGGTTTTTCCCACCCCGATTTTCTGAGGAATGGTTAACTTGGGCTGCAGAGGTACGCGCCAATATTCAACGTGAAATTGAAAGTAGTAATGACCCAATATTCTTTTCTTGCGAAGCTCTCTGCCTTTTACGCACCGATAGCGAACTTGAACGACTGAAGGAACTATTTCCAGCAGATCGCACTCACATTATTGTTGCCCTGCGAGATCCAAAAGATTTCCTTTCATCGTGGCGAAAGCATCTTCGGCATGACTTTTATAAAAAAAGCAAAGATCCAACGTCATTTGCATATGTGAAAAAAGATT
>CAIOHI010000317.1 GCA_903858075.1 uncultured Actinomycetes bacterium | reverse complement strand
TTGGCGACCGCATTCCTTTTCACCCTGCAAAAGTGGTCGACATGGCAGGCAAGCAAGTGGGCGAAGTCGACTCGGTTGAAATGGTTACTATCGGCCAGCGCCGCGGCATTGGTTTATACAAGACAGAAGAGAAGCGTTTCGTGGTCGATGTTGACACTGCGAATCGCATTGTGGTGGTTGGTTCCGATGCCGACCTCATGCGTACCGGTGTTGCGCTTCAAGCCATGGTGTGGGCGTCGGGCGAAGCAGTAGCTGGCGAATACCGTGTGCAATGCAGCGCTCATGGTGCGTCGTTGCCATGTACCGCAGAAATTTTAAGTGACAATCGCGTGCAACTCACCTTGCACGAAGCACATCGTCGTATTGCACCAGGGCAAAGCGCCGTGCTGTACGACCCCAGCGACTCTTATGTAGTTGCGGGTGGTTTGGTTAATGCAGCAAGTGCATGGCCAGCCAGCGTTGGCGCAACTGCATAACTCTGTACGTGCAACGCGTCGAGCGTGCCCAACATTTTTGCTAGGTACGGGCTCAACGCAAGTTTTTCTGCCTCGCGCAATTGAACAACAAGCACCATGTGGCGTCGCACACCGGCAATGTCGCCAGTGAGATTCAGTGCTTCGCCACTTGTTGCACTCAGTTCAACATGAGTAACAGCAGTAGTGCGCACCATGAATGTTTCTGCAAGTAGCAGCTCATCGTGTACTACAACACCAGCAGGAACAACTACCAACCAGCGTCGTGAAAAACGATGTAGGCGCTTCGGTACCACACGAAAAATGAGAACCGTTGGCACCAAGCACAGTGCAGCAAGCCACCACACTTCTGCGCTGACGGCAAAAAGTGTTGCAACTGGAAAAGCCACCATCACTAAGTACGACACTGCAATGGGTGCAATTTGGGCAGCAGGCACACGCAGCAACAACCGCTTTTCATCGCCGTATGCAGAAGCTTGCACGTGCAGTAAGCCAAAGGCGGGAAGAAAGATGCACACAAATGCAAGCACCGCTATAGCAACGCCTACAAGTGGCCAGGCAACATCGCTCAGGGCAACTTCGGCGTATGTCGACAAACTGGCAAAGAGAAACCCCACCAGCCCCGCAGTCGCAAGTGGCGCCACCATTCGTAAGGCGCTCAGTGAATATGGGCTGAGCCAGAAAATGGCAAGCGTGCCAAGACCCCACAACGCCCACGCAGCAAGAGTGAACACCAATTGTGCACTACGCCCATGGCTCGCCAAAGTGGGGGCAATGCCATGGGGAACGAGGGCAAGAGCCACCCATGCCACACGGGCCACCCACAGTGGGGCCGGGAATGAGGGGCGAATAAAGCGAGCCATGCGCAGTCTGTTCTAGCCGATCGCTAACGTAATCATGTGGTGAAAAAGGCTCCTGCCCAAAAATCTTCTCGTTCTCGGGTCGAGGAACTGCGTGCGCTCATCGACCATCACAACCATCTCTATCATGGCCTCGATGCTCCGGAAGTGAGCGACGCCGAATACGACGCATGGGCGCGCGAGTTGCGGGGGCTGGAAGCAGAACACCCCGATCTCTTCACAGAAACTTCGCCTTCGCAATTGGTAGGTGCCACCGCAAGCACCACATTCGACCCTGTGCAGCACTCGGTTCCCATGACCAGCCTCGACAACGCCATGGACACGGTGGAACTTGGCGCCTGGGGAGATCGTGTAACAAAAGGGTTGAGCGGTGAAGCCGCAGAGTTCGTCTGTGAATTAAAAATTGATGGTTTAGCAGTCAGTATTCGTTACGAAAAAGGCGCGCTAGTGCAGGCCGCCACACGTGGTGACGGAAAAATTGGCGAAGACGTCACCGCCAATGTTTCCACCATTGCAGTTATTCCTAAAAAACTCACCGCAGTGAACGGCGAAGTTCCCGATGTATTGGAAGTGCGCGGCGAGGTGTACATGCCCTTCGCTGCCTTTGAAAAATTCAAACAACAAAAAGAAGAAGAAAATGTTGTGCGCATTGCAGCGGGTCGTAAGCCCGAAGCAGTACCTGTAAACCCGCGCAATGCAGGTGCCGGAAGTTTGCGACAAAAAAATGCAGAAGTCACTGCTAGCCGCGGCCTCGCATTTTGGGCATACCAACTGGGCGAAACGCAAGGTATTCCCGAGTTCGCTACACACAAAGAATCGTTGGAGTACTTAACGGCACTTGGCTTTTCTATTAACCCTTCCATCACCGTGGTCTCCACAATTGAAGAGGTCAATGCGTTTTGCGCACACTGGCAAGACAAACGCGACACCTTGCAGTACGAAATTGATGGGGCAGTGGTGAAGGTCAACTCACTTCCACAGCGCGAAGTGCTCGGTTTCACTAGCCGTGCTCCACGCTGGGCCATTGCCTTCAAGTTTCCTCCCGAAGAACGCACCACCATTTTGCGCGACATTCAAGTGTCTGTAGGTCGCACGGGCCGCACCACACCTTTTGCTGTGCTTGAACCCGTTTTCGTTGGCGGAAGCACCGTTGGCATGGCCACCTTGCACAACAGGGCACAAGTAGCGCTAAAAGATGTACGCCCCGGCGACACCGTTGTGGTGCGCAAAGCGGGCGATGTCATTCCTGAAGTTGTTGGCCCTGTGCTGGCAAAACGCCCGAAAAACTCGGTTCCATGGGAGTTTCCAACACATTGCGCATGCCCGTTGCATACAGAGCTTGTACAAATAGACGGTGAAGCCGACACGCGTTGTATCGATGAGCAGTGTCCGTTCCAGCGCGATCAACGCATTATTTATTTCGCTTCACGTGGCGGAATGGATATTGAAGGTCTTGGCGAACGAACTGTTTTAAGTTTGTCTGATCTTGAATTTGTTGAAGACGTTGGCGATATTTATTCACTCACCGAAGAACAACTTTTACAAATAGAAGGTTTCGGTGCACTGAGTGCGCAAAAATTACTTGCGGCAATTGATGCGTCACGTCATCGCCCACTTCCCAAACTGCTCACTGCACTTGGCATTAAACATTTAGGTCCTGCTGCATCTGAATCGTTGTCGTTAGCTTTTGGCAACCTCGACGTCATTGCATCGGCAAACGCCGACGACCTCGCTTCTATCGATGGTGTCGGTGGAGTCATTGCTGCATCAATTACCAATTGGTTTCAACAACCAGCCAACAAAAAAATTATTGAAAAAATGCGCACTGCCGGTGTTGACTTTGGAAATGTTGAACGCACATCGCTTCCACAAGTTCTCGTAGGTAAAGCTGTGGTGGTCACTGGGTCGCTTGCAGGTTTCTCACGCGAAGAGGCAGAAGCAGCAGTGAAGTTGCGTGGCGGTAAAAGCCCGGGCAGCGTGAGCGCGAAAACTTATGCAGTGGTCGTGGGTGCAGAACCTGGCGCAAGCAAACTCACCAAGGCAGAGCAGCTAGGTATTCCTATTTTGAACGAGGAAATGTTCCTCAAATTGCTGGAAACAGGCGAAATTTAAGCCTTAATCGACCGAGAATTTCCACGAGTAGCTGGTGGCTTTCTCGCGGGTGTTTGGGGCCTTCCAAAAGAGCACAGTGGCCTGATGGGTTCCTTGTTTCAGCTCGGTAATGGGGCCGCCTTCTTGAGGAAGGTAACCCAGTGTGAAGTTGCCTGGGTCATAAATTGCCGTGGGCGGAATTTCTATTTGTTCACCAGGTTTTGGTTGCTTGCCATTTTCTGTGAGCTCGTCAATGCGCGTTGTCGGAATTTCAATGCCGTCAATAATGAGCACTGCTTCAAAACCTGCCACGAAGTCAATCATGATTTCCGATTGACGTAAAACTTTCTCGTTGTCTGCTGGTGAGAGCCTTTCAATTTGTTCTGGCAATTTCAATGCATCACGACCCGTGACTGCGGCACCAAGACCGGCAATTACTAAAACGATGCCGAGTGCAATTCCCATGCTGGCGAGAAGCGCCGGAACATTGAATGAGGCGGGGAGTAACTTCTTGCGAGGCATGCCCCATTATTCATCGGAAGTGCCAAGTTCGGCGACTTTTCCGTAGTCGGTGTGCCATATGGCTCAAAATCAAGGCGAATACAACGAATGCAACGTGCGCAATATGCCTTTGTGCGACTAAGTTTTAGTGCTCATGGAGGCAAAGGGCGATCTCACGGGCTTTACCCTGGCGGGGCGATACCGCATCGTTGGTCGCCGCGGTGCCCCCATTGTTGTCGGCGAAACTCCTCGTGGCATGTATGAAGCCGAAGACATTCGCCTCGGCGGGCAAGTTGCCCTTCGTCTCACACCGCTCAACGACTTGGTAGAGCCTGGCACCACCAGTCGTAAATCGGTTGGCGACGCTCGACGTGCCATTCAACATCACTTGCAACTGGCAATGTCTACTCAAAGCCCAGCTCTTGCCCCCATCTCCGACTGGGGCGATACCGATATTTTTGGTGTGCGCTGCATCTACACCGTGCTTGGGCAATTGCCCGGCGGAAGTTTGCGCGAAATGTTCGACCGCAACCGTCGCCTCACCCCCTCGCAAGCACTGGTGGTGGGTCTCGACATGTGCCGTGGCCTCAGTGCCATGCACCAGGCGGGCTGGGTTCACGGCGACATTCGCCCGGCCAGCATTGTGTTCGACGCCGAACGGCGGGCACGAGTAGGGGCAATTGACGTTCTTACCCGCGAAACCATTGGCGATTCCGACCTTGAGCGGGCCCGGTATGCCTCGCCTGAAGTGGGCCAAGGTGCGGCGCCGTCGGAAAAGAGCGACGTGTACTCACTCGCTTTGGTGTTGGTGGAAGCATTAACTGGCGAGTTGCCTTTCGCAGGCGACTCGGTGGCAAGCGCACTCACTGCGCGTGTAGACAAGTTGTTGCCGGTGTCGGCCGATCTGGGGCCACTTGCCAGTGTGCTGGAACGTGCAGCACGCCCTGACCCCGAGAGCAGATTCACTGCTCGTGAATTTGGTGAAGCACTTGTTGCCATTGCACGCAAAGTTGCACGACCAACACCAATTGATGTTGTCGGCATTGGTTTCGACGAACTACTCACTCCACTTCCCGTTACACCGCCTACAGTTATTGATCAAGACGATGCAGGTGAACCAACAGGTGGCATTGTGCGCGCAGTACAACCAGAACCTGTTGTATTGCCAAGTGAAGAACTCACGCAAGAAATTGCTCGCGCAAAACTGTCGCGCAAACGCGCATCAAAATACGTTGCTGTTGCAATAGTGCTTGCTTTGCTCGGTGGCGTTGGCGCGGGTTACATGTTGTTGCGCAAAGAAAGTTTCCAAGTACCTGTATTGGTTGGCTTGCCTGAAGGTGAAGCACGCAATGCCATTTCCAACTTCAAATGGGACGTTGTCATACGTGAAGGCCGTAGCGACCAGGTGAAAACTGGCGAAATCATTAGTTCTGAACCTGGCGACGGCGTCATGCTGAAAGAAGATCAGTCAATTATTCTCACGGTGTCTCAAGGCCCAACATTTTCCACGTTGGAAGACTTCACCAATGTGGCTAGCACCGATGCTCTTGTGCGCATCGAACAATTAGGCCTGGTGCCCAACGTGGCAAAGGTCAACGACGAAGCCGTTGCCGCAGGAACAGTCATGTCGTGGGCAGTGGCCGAGCAACCCACCGCAAAAGCAGGCGACGAAGTAGTGAAGGGCACCACCATTACTTTGAATGTGTCCGATGGGCCAGCACCACGTGTTCTGCCAACACTTGTTGGGCTCACCACTGCTGAAGCAGAAGCAAAAATTACCGAACTCGGTTTGGTATTTGCTGTTGTTGCAGAAGATTTCAATAAAGACGTAGGCGTTGGTTTGGTCGGCGGGCAATTGCCTGCAGCAGGCGAAAGTTTGCCACGTGGCGGCAGCGTCAGTTACTGGGTGTCGAAAGGCCCTCGCATGATTCCAATGCCCGTCATCATTGGGCAATACAAAGCCGCTATTGCGAAACTCCTTTCCGATGCAGGCTTTGTATACGGAACCGAGTCGGGCAAGTCAGAACGTAAATTGAAGAGCGCAACTATTGCAGGTGAACCAGTAGGTAACGGTAAAGAAGTTCCTGAAGGTTCTACTGTTGATCTCACTTATTACGGCTGAATGTAAATGGATCGTGACTCGACCTTTGTCGACTCTGCTGGGGTAGATGAAGTTTCTATTATTCCGTGGCCATTACTGCGCGGCAAAAAAGTTGTAAAGAAAGCTGCGCGACGCATTGGGCTGAATCGTGCGTGGGCAACACTCATTGTTTTACTCGCGGGGCTTTTCACCGTCAGTTTCACCATCACCGTTTTGGTGGTGTCGCTAGAAACCATTGCAACCGATTTAAAAACCACAACGAGCACCATCAACTGGGCTCTCACTGGCCCCATGTTGGCTTTCGGCGTAGTGGGCCCGGCCTTTGGTAAAGCTGGCGACCTGTGGGGCCATAAGCGCGTGTTCGTGCTGGGGCTTCTTTTCGCAGGCATCTTTGCCGCGCTCACCGCCGTTGCATGGAACGCAACAAGCATGATTGCCTTTCGTACGTTGTCGGCCACTGCTGGTTCTGCAACAAGCCCAAGTGCGCTTTCTTATGTGAATCGGCTCTTTCACCCCGAAGAACGCGTGCGACCTCTTGGCTTTTGGAGCTTTGTAACTGCGGGTGCGCCTGTTCTTGGTGTGGTCATTGGTGCACCAATTGTTGCTTCAGTGGGGTGGCGCGTCATTTTCATTGTGCAAGCGCCACTGTGCATGCTTGGTGTGCTTGTTGCCTGGCGTTTATTGCCAGAAACCGAACGCCTAAAAAATGTGAAGTTCGATATTGCTGGGTCGGTCACACTCGGCATTGGCACCACGTCGTTATTGCTCTCTATTAACCGTGGTCACTCATGGGGTTGGACCAGTGCACCAGTACTTGCACTGATGTTCACGGGAGTAATAGTGCTCATGTTGTTCGTACGCATTGAACGCCGAGCCGAAGCACCGCTCTTGCCACTCAAATGGCTGCGCACGCGCAACGTGGTGTTTCCTATTTCCAGCCAAGCCCTCACGAACTATGCATACATGGGTGGTTTCTTTGTGGTGCCACAACTCATGGACAAGGGTCTTGGCTATTCCACTTCACACATTGGGTGGTTGGTCATTGCGCGGCCGCTCGTGTTCACCATCGTTGCGCCATCGGCAAGTTTTCTTACCGTGCGCATTGGCGAACGACGCAGCGGAATGATTGGTGCATTTGGTGTGCTGTGTTCCATGTTGCTTCTCAGCACTGTTGGCATAGGCACGTCAGACTGGATAATCGCTGCAGGGTTGGGTTTGTCGGGTGCTGGCCTTGGTCTTGCATCACCAGCATTAACGTCGCTCGTTACTTCTGCGGTGCATGACCAAGATGTAGGTGTTGCCGGAGCAATGCAGCAACTCATGACCCAACTTGGCGCGGTAATTGGAACCACCGTGATGATTACCATTCATGAAACAACAATGAGTAGCGGTGTTATTCAGAGCTACGGGTTTGCACTCTTGTCGGGTGCGTTTGTGGCAGGTCTCGGCATCGTTGCCGCTGGAGCCTCGCGCTCGCTTAAGCGGTAATAGCTTTAATTTCGGCGGCAATTGCCACTGCAATTGCTGCAGCGTCACCAGTTTGTGGAATCGCTGTTTGTAACCCCATGACCTTCATCATGTCGCCGTCAATTTTTATTTTTCCCGACATGAAGGCTTGCATCACTGCAGATGGGTCTTGGTCAACAAACAACTTGCTCGCTGTTTCATAGTCGGTGGTCACAGTTGCTTCGGCATCGGCTACTTCGCCGAGTTCTAATGCCATGTCGCC
>CAIOHI010000316.1 GCA_903858075.1 uncultured Actinomycetes bacterium | reverse complement strand
CTAATTTGCTGTCCTGGTACATATCACTGTCGCTTCTGGCAGTGCTTCTGCCAACCACGGAAAAGCACCACGGAGAAACCATGTTGAGCCGCTTCCGGCCAAAGTTGGGGTACTTCCTGCTACGTCGCTAATTTTGTCGCGCCACCGCACTAAGCGGGGCTCGGCCACTAAAGCTGCGGGTTCGAGGTCGTTCACACCGTGTGGACCCTCGTTGCCGCGGGGCCCGTCGAGGGCATCCCAAGTGGCGTAGACCTTGGGGGTCGAGACCCCGAATGGGGGAATCACCAGGGTGATGTCGAGTGGCTCAAAGGGAAGTGGGGTAAGAACTTCGCCTATTCCTTCCACTCGTGCTCGGCCGCCGTGCATACAAAAGGGAATGTCAGCCCCCAGTTGAGATGCAGCTTGAAGGTCGGTGAAAGATGCCCAACGTAAAACTGCCGCAGCATCGGTGGAGCCGCCACCAAGACCGCCACCATGGGGAATATTTTTCGTGAGGTTCACATGAGCGCTGCGTTGCGCAAGCGTGAGTGCACGAAGTACAAGGTTGTTGGCGTCGGTAGTGAGCCCATCACTGAAGGGGCCGTCGATAGTGAGTGAACTTGGCCCATTGCATTCTTCAAAAGTGATGCTGTCTGCCAAGTCGAGTGACACCATCTCGGCATCAATGAGGTGAAAGCCGTCGGCGCGTACACCGGTAACGCGCAAGTTAAGCGTGAGCTTGGCAGGAGCTTTCATGTCTCTATCGTATTGGGCTTATCACGCGTACTAAACGACCCCACGCGGCAAGGTCGAGTTGCTCTGCGCGTAAGGTGGCTTCAACTTCAGCCTCAACAAATTGCTCTGCAGTAACCACACCAGCGAGTGCGGAACGAAGCATCTTGCGTCGCTTTGCAAACCCAGTGCGTACGAGTCGAAAGAGTGCTTCAGGTTCAACGTCGCCAAGAGGGAGTGTTGTATGGCGCACAATTTTGACCAGTGCAGAATCGACTTTTGGTCGTGGAAGAAAAACTGTTGGAGGAACAGAGCCGGCAATTTGCGCATTAGCCCAGTAGGCAATTTTCACACTCAGTGCGCCGTATGCGTCGGTGCCGGGCGCAGCACAGAGTCTTTCGCCAACTTCAGATTGCACCATGACGAGCATGGAATGAATTGCTGGCACACCATCGAGTAGGTCGGCAACGAGTGGAGTTGCAATGTTGTACGGCAGGTTTGCTACCAGATGAAATGTGGCATCAGCACTTCTGTTGTGGCGGGCATTGATATCGGCGAGGAATTCAGACCAATTCAGTGTCATGGCGTCGGCTTCAATCACTTCAACGTTGGGCAAGCCAGCCATTTGCTCGCGGAGTACCGGCACAATGCCGCGGTCTACTTCAACAGCAATGACTTGCGCACCAGTTTCAGCAAGTGCAGCAGTGAGTGAACCAAGACCAGCACCAATTTCTAAAACCACGTCGCCGCTGCGTACGTCGGCGATACGCGCAATTTTTCGCACTGTATTGGGGTCAACCACAAAGTTTTGGCCGAGCGATCGCTGTGGGGCGAGGCCGTTGTCGGCAAGGAGTGCCGCGACTTGCGGCCTGCTGAGCGTCACCAGCTCACCGTGACGGGAAGAGGCGCATCAACCAAGTTGGCGATGAGTAAAAAGAGAGGGGAGTGCAAAACGATGTCGACACCTGCAGGAAGCAAAATGGCAAAGACGTTGTCGCACTTCACAGATTTACCGTTATTTAAATTGATGACCGTGAGTTCTGCACCCAATGGAGCCGCAGCGCTGTAGCAAATAGTGGAGTTATAGCTAGGAAACGTGCGGTATGAAGCCTTGGCGTTTACTCGTTTCATTTCACCTGGGCCAGGGTATGCAATACGCGACTGACCATTGGGCTGCAAGGAAAGTGGGCCATCGAGGTTCACGGGCTTCGATGCATCTTCGGCAAGTGGGCCAACGGCGTCGCTGCTTTTGAGCGGTGTTGAAGTGGTGGTCGCGGCGATGCTTGAAGGCGATGCAGTTTCTTGTGGGGAAGAATTTCCACCGAGAGTTACAACAAGCAAAATAATGATGGTGCTGACCACCGCAAGTACGGCCAAGCGGCGGCGCTCGTAAACAGAGAGGTTCACGCTGCAACTCGCATTTTTGGAAAAGCACGCAAAGCATTTGCCGAAGTGATTTGCGCAATCTGTTCTGGTGAAGATTGACGCAATTCTGCAATCGATGTTCCTACAACCGAAACAAGTGCGGGTTGGTTCATTTTTCCGCGGTGAGGAACAGGTGCCAAGTAGGGGCTATCGGTTTCAACGAGAAGGTTTTCATCGGGGCAAAAGAGTGCTGCTTCACGTAAATCATTGGCGTTTTTGAATGTGACAATGCCGGAAAAAGAAAGAAATAACCCTCGTTCAACGCATTGGCGGGCCCGTATTTCGTCGCCGCTAAAGCAATGCATGATGGTGTTTGCGGGAATGCCTTCCGCATCGAGAATCTCAAATGTTTCATCCCATGCATCGCGGGTGTGAATAACGAGTGAGAGCTGGTGCTCGTGTGCGAGTTGTATTTGTTCTGCAAATGCCGTGCGCTGTGATGGGCGATCAGAATGTTCGTAGTAGTAGTCGAGACCACATTCGCCAATAGCTACTACTTTGTCGGCTCCCAAATAGGGCAACAATTGGGCTACGCCATGTTGCGCATCGTGCGGGTGCAAACCAACAGTTGCCCACACTTCTTCATGGCGCCCTGCAATAGCTATTGCATTGGCTGATGTTTCTGCGTCGGTACCAATGCTCACCATGGTGGTGACGCCTCCGGCAACAGCAGCACGAACAGCTTCATCGGCTCCGCCTGGCATACGAGCATCGGTGAGATGGCAGTGAGTATCGGTCCACATGGTGAGTGTCGTTACTTTGCTTTGCGTGGGAACAGAGGTTCGCCCTTTTCCACGGTGAGGCCGGCAGGGTAAAGACCCCATGAAACACTGGCCGGAATGCGCTCATGGCTCACATCGCCCGTTAAACCAATGCGTTCCCACACCATTTGTGCGGTGGTGGGAATGGCAGGAACACACAAGATGGCAACAATGCGTAGCGCTTCTAATGCATCGCCCATAATGGCGTTGAGTTCTGCACTTGGTTCTGCTTTCCACGGTTCATGGTTTTCAAGAAATGAGTTGGTTGCGCGAATGAGCGACCATGTTGCATCAAGTGCTTTTCCTGGTTGGAATGAATTCCAGCCTTCAATGGTGTCGCGCACTGCACTTTCCGCATGTTCGCGAAGGGGGCTGTCGGCACGCGGTGCAGCGCTGATGCCGTCGCACTTTTTTTGCACAACAGTGGTGACGCGTGAACATAAGTTGCCGAGGTTGTTGGCAAGGTCGTTGTTGTAACGAGCAACTAAACCTTCGTAGGT
>CAIOHI010000315.1 GCA_903858075.1 uncultured Actinomycetes bacterium | reverse complement strand
TTCTTAGCAGCCTTCTTAGGAGCTGCTTTCTTTACTGCTTTTTTCTTTGCGGGAGCGGCCTTCTTACGGGCCTTCTTTGCTGCTGCCACGGTATTTCCTCTCTAGTTAAGGATTAATTATTTTTTTGGATTTAGCTCTGCCTTGAGCGTTGAGCTCGAGGAGAATTTCATTGCGGTCGATGCAGGAACAGTAACTGGCGCACCCGTTTGCGGGTTACGACCAGTACGTGCCTTGCGGCTTGTGGTGCTGAACGAGCCAAAGCCCGGCCACGCAACCTTTTCACCTTTTGTAGTTGTCGAAACGACAACTTCAAAAAATGCAGCAACGGTACGTTCGGCATCTGCCTTAGTCACGTTAGCTTTTTCTGCCACAGCATCGATGAGCTCTGCTTTAGTCATATTCGTATTACCTCCATTGGAATCGGAGCGTTGTGCCCCACTATCTGAGTACGTTTCAGCACGGAATACAAGCATTTAGGTTGTTGCATTTGCAAATACCTCACAAAATTCCGTACCCGAAATGTGCATCATTTTTCTCTGCTGCGCAGTGCGCGGAGTTGTTCTTCACAATTCATTACACGGCACACTCGCCATCTGTTGCGACTGCGCATAACAAGAACTTCAGCCTCGCTACATGGCCTCGCTGACCCGCTCTAAGCCTTGCAAATAAAGGACTTGGTCTTTTTTTCATCAAATGACTATTTGTCGCGGCTGGATGTCTGTCGGCAGATGAAATGCCACGCGATGAGTTGATGAGAAGCAGATCTGCGCGATGAAAAGTGGACTGCGAACGTTCCACAACTCTTTCATTTTTTGCAATCTATTTTTCGACTCCAAAAAAATTTTAAAAATATTTTTTAAAACCGGCGGAAATTTTCCCGAAAAATGAAAAAATGGTCGTTGCGACCCAGAAAAATCTTTGACACAAAATGTTCATCTTGTGATCCACCACTATTGTTTGATCATCGGCAACAGTAGGGAATGTTGAGTACATCGCTCGCATCCATTCAAAGGAGGTGGCGATGACTGATCTTCGCCATAGTGAAATTGTTCCTCACAATGAGAACGTCAGCATCGCTTCACCAGAGGCTCCTTTGCGCACGCACCAACGCACTCGAGTTGTGCTTGATACTTCAGTTCTTATTGCAGATCCGTCTAGTTTGAATTCCTTTCCCGGTTGCGAAGTAGTCATTCCGCTCACAGTTATTGAAGAACTAGATGGTTTAAAAACTCGACCCGACGATGTTGGTCGTGCGGCGCGTACAGCACTGCGTTCCTTAGAGGAACTGCGCAAGCGTGCTGGTGGAGTGCTTAATACCCCACTTGAAGTTCACGATGGCGAAGACGGAGGAAGTGTTCATATTGAGGTCAACGGCATTCAACGCCACCTCCTCATTGAGCACGGCCTCGACCCGGAATTCCCTGATAATCGCATTATTGGCGCAGCTTTAGGCCAATGCCATACCGCCCCTACCCGCCTCATTTCCAACGATGCTGCCTTGCGTATTAAGGCTGCCCATTTAGGTTTACAAGCCGATGAACACCATCCCGTCGGACGCGCGGCAAACAGTAGACCAATGGGATGGGTTCCTTTGTCGGCAACTCACGGCGCAATTGATGACCTCTACGCATCTGGCTCACTTCCTGTGAACAGCATCGCAGGAGCAGAAACTTTGTCGCAGAACACGTTTGCGGTTTTGCGTGATGGTTCGCAATCCGCTCTGGCACGCCGGCAAATGGATGATCTCAACCTTCTGTCGTCAAACGCACCTGAGGCGTGGGGTTTGCGAGCACGCAGCAAAGAACAACGCTTTGCCCTTGAGCTCCTCCTTGACCCCGAAGTCACTGTGGTTGCACTCGACGGCAGGGCCGGAACGGGCAAAACCATCATGGCTATTGCGGCTGGCTTGGAACAGGTAGTAGAACAACGTCGTTACGAGCGCCTCGCCGTGTATCGCCCACTCGTTCCTGTGGGTAGAGCAGATGTTGGTTTCTTGCCCGGTGGTCTCGATGAAAAACTTGACCCGTGGATGTCGGCCATTCACGACTCCATCGTTGCCCTCACCGACCATCGCTCGAGCAACGATGCGCGCAGGCTGATTGATGACTTCATTGCTCGCGGGCAACTCTCACTTGAGTCGGTCACCTTCCTTCGCGGTCGGTCACTGCATCGCCAAATTGTGGTGGTTGATGAAGCCCAAAACTTGGAGCCAACAACTCTCAAAACCATCCTCACCCGCATTGGTGACGGAACCAAGGTCATCTTCACTGGCGACACCAGCCAAATTGATGCTCCTTATATGGGCGAGTCGAATAACGCCCTCGCCGTTCTTATTCATGCGTTTTCCGACCAGGAATGTTTTGGCCATGTCACCCTGGCCGCCTGCGAACGTAGTGAAGTGGCAAGCCTGGCGGCCGAGCTTCTTTAGTACCTCATGTGCTTGTTGGCACATTTAGTACTAAATACTTGCATTTACCCTTAGCGCCCTCATAGTGTGATGAAACACGGTCACCCCATAGAGAAGGCGCTCACAATGTCACTCATCGAAATCAAAATGATTCAAATTCCTGCTCCTGCAGTAGTGAAAGATTCCGAGCATTGGACCGAACTTGCTGCGTGCAAAGGTCGCACCCCCCTCTTTTTCCCTCCGAAGGCCGAGCGCCCTCAAGCCCGCGCCCGCCGCGAAGCGCGTGCCCGCCAGCTGTGCGATCAGTGCTCGGTCACGGCTCAGTGCCGTGAGTACGCACGAACCAATCATGAATACGGCTACTGGGCCGGCGAGAGCGAAGAAGACAGGCACCTTGCCGGTTTCACCGTTGCTGCCCCCATTGGCATTCGCGCCCGCATGCCACACAGCGCGTAATACGTTGCGCCGAGTCGTCATCGGCAAGAATAACGAGATGACGCCAGACCAGCTTGTACGCCACTTCATTCATCTCATTGAGACAAAAGATCTTGAAGCTGCGCTTCTCCTTCTTGACGAAAAGTGTGAATACGACAATGTGCCAATGCGCAAAGTTTTTGGTCCAGAAGGTGTGCGAGAAGGGCTAGCTCCGTTCCTCGCAAGTTGCAGCGAGATCGATTGGGTCATTCATCACCAAACATCATCTGGCGATGCCACTTCTGGCGTCGTAATGAATGAACGCACCGACCGCTTCAAGATGGGCGATCGTTGGGTGGAAGTTCCCCTCATGGGCATTTTCACTATTGCCAATGGAAAAATTACGTTGTGGCGCGACTACTTCGACATGGCCATGTTCCAAAAAGCAATTTCCGGCTAACACGCCTGCCCTACTGTGCAACACATGCCCCGCAAAATGCCGCCACTCAAAAAGGCGGAGTTCCTCGTTGTCGATGTCGAGACCACTGGTTTGGCAACCGACAGCGACCTCATTTTGCAAATCGGCGCAGTTGTTACTAACTCAAAAGGTCAAGTGCTGCGCAGTTACAGCACGTACGTGTGCCCCAGCAATGGCGGGCCATTTCCCTGGGGGTCCGAGCACCCACCAGCACACCATATTCATGGCATTACCAATGAACAGCTACGCCAAGGACTGCACACCAAACGAGCAATGCGTCAGCTGCGTCGCCTCGCAAGAAAACGCATTCTTGTTGCACACAATGCCAAGTTCGACTTTGGTTTCATTAAGTCAGAGTCACAACGACACAGCATCAACATTGAAGTCGACCAGCACCTCTGCACATTGCAAATGTCGCGTCTTCTCGACCCCAAGCGTGCCGAGCAACACCGCCTCACGGCCCTGTGCGAGAAATACAACATTCCCCTCACCAATGCTCACGATGCGCTCTGCGATGCAACTGCTACCGCGCAACTGCTTTCAATTCTCATTGCGTCACACGATGCTCACACCGTGAACGACCTGTACCAACTAGCTCTTTAGTTGTAGCGAGCCAAAATATTGGCAGCCGTGTCGGCACCAAGAGTTACATACTTATCTGGGCTCACCACCACAGCAGCATTTCCGGCCCGTACCAACAATCGACCCAGCCAAGGAGCCGAGGTCACTGGAAGAACTACTTCCAATACTGCATCGCCTATTTTGCGCTGCGAGTACACGGGGTAACGTTCTGCCACCCAATGCGCAGATGGCTGTAAATGAAGGGTGACGCGTTCAGCGTGCGCATCCCAGTGAAAACCAGGCTCATCGGCAAGGGCTGGAAGAGTCGCTGCATCTACCACTTCACCAGAATCTTTCAATGCACTAATGCGATCGACACGAAAAACGCGTGGCTCATTAATTCCAAGGTCAATGGCATCGAGATACCAATGTTCGCCATTGAGCCATATGCGCCGTGGCACCACGCTTCGTGATGTTGACTTATTCGTAGTGGGCGAAAAATAGTCAAGTGAAACACGCGCGTTGGTATCACAAAAGTGAGCGAGTTCGGCGAGAAGCGGATCGTGAGGGTTTTCAATAACAAGAGCATCGTCAATTGCGGTGAGCTCATTGAGTTTTTGAATGGCTGAACCTAATGCGGCGGAGTTGGCTGCGCCAGGCAACGCAAGAGCAGTGTCGGCAACAGCACGCAACGCAAAAGCCTCGGCAACCGAAAGGCGCAGTGGCTTGTTGAACACATTGGGTATTTCTACCCACACTTCATTTTCATCGAAGAAAATTTCAATGAGCTCAAGTGGAGAATATGGCGGAGTGCCACAGAGACCAGCAAGGGTGAGATCTTGGCTCAGCTCTTCAACACTCAGTTGAAAAGTGCTTGCCATTTCATGAATTGACACACGTTTGCGCTCGGCAAGCCACGGCAACATAATAAGTAGCCCTTGCACGCGCTCAGCAGCACGACGTTGACGCGGAGCTGTGCTCATTGCGCACCACTTTTTTGCATGTCAGACAACCAGTTTTTGATGCCTTCGCGCACATCGGCTGGCGATAACACTTCGGCATGTTCCACAAGCCCAAGCAACCACGAACGAAAAGGTCCTTCATTTCCGCATGGCACTTCGACAACAACTGCACCGTTATCGCGAGTTTCAATAACCGACTCGTTGCCGAATTCTCGCAAGACACTAGGTTTAAGAGCTGCATTAATGAGCACGTGGGCCATGGTGGGCTCTGCACCTTCTCCGAGCATTTCTGTATCGGTGGCGACTGCCGCTTGAATATCGAAACCTTGTGGGCGCTCAAAAGTGGCGTCGAGAATTTTTACTTTGCCTTCAATGCGATCGACTCGAAAGCTGCGTATTGCATTGCGCATTTGGTCGGCGCCCACTACGTACCAGTACCCGCCACGACCCAAGACTCCGTAAGGGTGAAGACGCCGCATTTCACCGCGATAACTAAAACTAATTTCTTTAGAATTTTGTGCAGCCTCGGTGACCACTGGCAATGCAACACTGTTGACGGGCAAATGTGCTTGCGCCAAGGTTTCGCCCTCTGCAACATCGAGGCCTAACTTCAAACGCGCACGGTCGGCCCATGCGGCGTCAATATGCACTGCAGCCAATGCAAGTTGCAATGCTTGGCGCTCTTCGCTCGTGAAATGAACCGATGACAATTCAAGTTGGCGACGGTCGATGCGATAGCTCGACTCACCGGCTTGGTTGCCGCCTAAAGTTTTCATTTCAATGGGAACACCCATTTCGCGAACCAAAGCTTTGTCGCGCTCGAAGGTTGCCCTGCCCGATTCGCCATCGGCGTAGTTATTGGCACCAAGTGCACCACGAATTTGAGTGAACGTGAGTGGCTGCGAGTTTTCCGTGAGCAACGCAATGAGATTAAGTACTCGCTCTGCTTGATCGCGGGCGACTCCGGCCACTGGAGTTACTTTGCGCCAGCCCGTGAAGCAGCAATGACCGAGCGCATGAGTTCTACTACTTGGTCTGAAGTTGCACCTGGGTTTAAGACTCCTGCAACACCGAGTGCCTTCAACTTGTCGGCATCTTGCACGGGAATGATTCCGCCCACAACAACAGGAACATCAACTCCACGCTCACGCATTTTCTCAACAACTTTTGGCGCAAGAGTCATATGTGCCCCAGACAACATAGAGAGCCCCACCGCATCGACATCTTCGTCGATTGCTGCAGCAGCAACTTTGTCGGGGGTCTGGAAGAGACCTGTATAAATGACTTCAAAGCCAGCATCACGCAAGATACGTGCCACCACTTTTATTCCACGGTCGTGACCGTCGAGACCGACTTTTGCAACAAGAACTCGTTCACCTGCCATAAGACTTCTGAGTCTAAGGGGCTACGAGCCGTCTCGCTCAGACCACTTCAAATGATAAATCGAGCTTCTTCAAGCCGCGCAACATGAAACTGTCGTGATAGCGGAAATCATTCGTTTCTAAGAGGCTCCACGACTTCAAGCGGTCTGCCATTTTCTCAAAGGCCACCTGTAATTCAAGGCGTGCAAGCGGTGCCCCAATGCAGAAGTGGATTCCCTTACCAAATGCAAGGTGCTCTTTCAGGTTGGGGCGCAGTGGGTCGAATTGGTCGGGGGTTTCGCCCCACACCTTCGGGTCACGGTTTGCAGCCGAGTACATGAGCATGATGCGGTCACCCTTTGGCACGGGGCAACCATCAATTTCCACATCGTCTTTGGTGACAACGCGGAACATCCCCCCTGAGGGCGACGACAAACGCAGAATTTCTTCTACAGCTGGGCCAATGAGCGTGCGATCTTCGCGAACCTTTGCCCACACATCCATGTTTTCGGCGAAGTAAAGCATGCCTTCAGCGAATGTGTTGGTGGTTGTTTCATTTCCTGCGGTGAGCAGTTGGGCAATGATCGAGAGCATCTCGGGAATATCGAGTAATCGCTTTGTTCCCTCGTCGGTGTCGATTTCTGCAGTTACTAATGCGGTGAGCAAGTCGTCGGCGGGGTCGGCTCGCTTTTCCTCTAAGCGACCTGCAAAATAACGCTGCATTTCCATCACACCGGTGAGTGCTTCAATGCGGCGGTCGTCTGAGATGCTGCTACCAATTGTTGCGATGGAGTCGTCGCTCCAACGCTTGAGGTCGGCCATCTTGTCGAGTGGCACGCTTAAAATAAAAGCGATTGCAGCAATGGGAAGTGGAACGGCAAAATCGCGCACAAATTCCATTGTCTTGTCGGGCCGATCAATAAATTTATCCATGATGCTCTCGACATATTCTTCGATAAGCGGACGCAATTCAGCAATTTTTCGTGGTGTGAAAAATGAAGCGACGGTGTTTCGAAAACGCGTGTGGTACGGCGGGTCGATGGTGAGCATCGTGGGTGTTTGTGGCCAACCCGTCGCAAGCACTGCTTTCATCTTCTCCAGAACTTCACCCTTTGGCGGCTCGCCTGCGCTACCAAAACGGTTCGAGAAAGTTTCTGTATCGCGCACTAACGGCACAATGAGTTCATGACGCGTCACAATGTGAACGTCGGTACCTTCAACATCGAACAGCGGTGTTTCTTGCTGCATGCGCCGGAAGTACATGTGCGGGCACTGGTGCATGATGGAGTCGCGGAAGGGGTTCAGACCTTTGAGGTCTGCCTCTTCAGGAGTAGCTGGGCCAATTTGAGGAACTTTCACTGCCATGTCTCTATTGTCGCCTAATTCGTGCCCTTCAAGCGAACTCAAAATATGAAGCGAGGATTAAAGTAACGCCAAAGTGCGCTCAAGCGACTCGGCTTGCACTTTTGCCCGCTCCATTGCCGGAATTCCGTCGAGAGTATCGGAGATGATTTCCACGCT
>CAIOHI010000314.1 GCA_903858075.1 uncultured Actinomycetes bacterium | reverse complement strand
CAGGCCGAATTGCACATGCGTGGTTTTTTGGCTCATCCTCCTTTAGTCGGTGCGGCAGGACGCATTGTTGGTGACGCAGGGACACAAGGTTCGCATCCTGGTCCAGCACTGTGGGTGGCAATGCTGCCGATGTATCTCTTGGGGGCACGTAGCAGCGATGCGTTGATGGCGGCTGTCGTCAGCGTGCACATCGTGGCTATCCTTGCGGTGGCCATGTTGGCATACAGGCGTGGGGGACGCCTGTTGGCTGCTCTGACAGGTCTCGTGAGTTTGTGCATTGTTCGATCTTCGGGTACGGACTTCATGATCGAACCATGGAACCCTTGGCTTGCAGTTCTGCCCTTTATGGTTTTTGTGTTGCTCATCGGAGAGGTTGTTGCACCAGTCCTTCGTTCGAGCCCGAAGAGACGCGCCACAATATTCATCCTTGCGGTGGCGGTAGGAAGTTATTGCGTTCAATGTCACGCAGGATATGTACCTCTCGTACTTGCGGCATTACTCGGAGCCTTCAGCGTGCTCATTTATGACGTTGGCCGCAAAAGTCTCATTCTGCAAACCGCAGGTATTTCTCTATTGGTTGGTTTAGTGATGTGGAGTCCCTCCATTCTTGATCAATGGCGGCGCACCCCAGGCAATCTCTCAGTGCTTTGGCAACATTTTGCTTCGCCTTCTGAGCCCACGATTGCTTTTGGTTCGGCTGTGCGAGTGACCGCCACACAGATGAATATTCTTGGTCCTTGGTTGACGGGCCCAGGTGCTCACGCTCCATCAGAAAACTGGGCCCGCTACCCGGGTTTCATAGCCTTTGTGGCCCTGGTTTTATTCGTCGCGTTGTTAGCGCGTCGCCGAGGTCTCTCGGGCTTACTGCGAATGCAGATGATGTTCTGCAGTTTTCTCATCGTGGCAATGGTCTCCGTGTTGCGAATCTTTGGACCATATTTTGAATACACAATTCGCTGGTTCTGGATTCTGAGCGGACTCACAATCGCTCATTCGTGTTTTGCACTGTGTCGAATGTTCGGAATTTTGCAGTGGCTCAAGGCAAAGAGACTTTTGACTGCTCTTGGTGTGGCGGTTGTGGGAGCGTTGCTTGTGACTAGCGCTGTGCAAGCACATCAACGAGTGCATCTTCCTGGTCCAACAGATTCACGGATAGTGGGTGAACTCATTCCCCAAGCAATGCAGAGACTTGATCATCAAAGTTCCTATCTGTTGCGGATGTATGACCCCTACACCTTGAATGCCACAGGGTTCGGATCCCTCTTGGAACTTGAACGGCAGGGATTTGATGTGGGTGTCGAATCTTTCTTTGCGGCAGCAGCATTACCGCACCGAATACGTAGCGAAATGTCGGTTGATGAGATTTTGTGGGTCGTCGTCGGTCCGGCAATCGCCCGTGCAGATCTTGATCAGGCGTTGACCAAGATTGCTTATGTTGATCCGCGGACTGCCCAAGAAGCGATACTCGCTGAGCAATTGTTGAATGATATTAGAGAGGGTTTGATAGCCGCTGATCGCAGTGAATTAGTGCCTTCACTTGACACCCCAGGGGCCTCGTTATTATTTGCTGAACCCGCCTTGCCCGCTCCCATTGCCGAGATGGTTCGACAGCTCATTCTTTTGGGCCAACCAGTAGCGATGTACGCTGTCACCCCTGGCACTACCGTCACCTCGCTACAGTAAGTAACCGTGCTGACTGCAGTTGTCCTACCCACCTATAACGAGAGTGAAAATATCGCTCGGCTTTTGCATCAACTTCGAGAAGTACTTCCCGAGGGCTTTTTCTTGGTGGTCGACGACAATAGTCCGGACGGAACTGGTGCGATAGCGGAGCAGTGTGCTCTGGAGTTCGGCAAT
>CAIOHI010000313.1 GCA_903858075.1 uncultured Actinomycetes bacterium | reverse complement strand
TGGTTGGCAAGATCAGGCCAACTGTCTTGGTGTTGACCCCGATCTCTTTTTCCCTGAAAGGGGCGCTTCTACTCGTGAAGCAAAAGAAGTGTGTCGTGGTTGCGTCGTGCGAGGCGAATGCCTTGAATACGCATTAGTCAACGGAGAAAAGTTTGGTATTTGGGGTGGGCTCTCTGAGCGTGAGCGTCGTCGCTTGCGCCGTGCTCGTGCTCAAGCAAATCGCCAAGCAATCTAATAACGTTTACTGCGCTTTAAACAACGTATCGAAGCGGGCTTCGATTGTTTTGTCAACTCCAATGTCGAGTTGACTCCAGCGACCTTGTTCTATTTTCGTGAGAGCACTCAACGGCATCAACCCAACGAGTTCTGCGCGTGCAATGTTGCTGTATTGAGCAACGAGGTCGTATGCCGCGTCTACATTAATGGCGTCTAAATCTGTCAGATTCATGCTGATTTGTGCATGCCCATCTACCAAAAAACTCAATGCCCGCAGGCCTGGTTGACGAATGTTCAACACAATCTCACGTGCAGTTTTCATTGTGGTGTCGGTGAGAAAAATGTTGTAGGCAACCAATACTTCTCTGACGCCTACACATATCGCTCCAGCTGTTGGGTGTGCGATGCGCGGCCCAACATCTGGAAAAAGTGAAATCCATGCCGTGCGGCGAATATCCGGAAGTGTGCGTTCTGGTCCGTAATAAAAACTGGGAACACCAAGCTCATTTGCGGCCCATTGTGCAAATGCATTGCGTGCATCAATTGCTTCATCAAATGTGGTGTTGTCCAGTGCAACAAAGGGCACCACGTCTACCACTCCAAGACGTGGGTGCACACCTGCGTGTTGGTGAATATTGAGAAGGTCAACAGCGCATGCGGCAAGGTGTCGGGGGGCATGTGTGCCATGCAGAGTAAATACGCTGCGATGGTGGTCATGATCTGTGTGAACGTCGAGGAGATCGGCGGCTACAGCAGCGCTCAAATTGGCAAGTGTTTCAGGGCTTTGACCCTCACTGATATTGACGACACACTCGAGCACAGGGATATTTTTACCTCATCTCCCTGCTGGGCGGTGGTAGGTTAAAGGCATGTTCGCATTTCTCGAAGGCCCAGAACTCATCATCGTTGCTGTTGTTGTACTCGTTCTTTTTGGCGGCACTCAATTGCCGAAGTTTGCAAAGAACCTTGGTCAGGCACAAAAAGAATTTAAAAAAGGTCTTGCAGACGGCCAATCCGACAAGTCTGGCGATTCCGACTCCAAGTAATTCACTTTCGCGTTGCTTATGCAGCGCGTCGTTGAGACTTCAAGCGGCGGCGGGCACGCTCACTCAAGCCGCCCCACACGCCGTGTTCAATCTGCTCCGACAGTGCGTATTCCAAGCAGTGGTCGCGAACGGGGCACGTTGAACAAATCTTGCGTGCCTTGTCGACCCCAGCACCGTCTGAGGGAAAGAAGATGTCGGGCTCAACAAGGCGGCAATTGCCAAGCGACATCCATTCAGTTGAACGATAAGAACCAAGGTTGCGTTGGTTTTCATAGTGCTGGATGTCGGTTGTGGTCATGGCGAGCCTTTGCTGGGGGAGAATTTCGGTCGTACAAGGGTTCTGACGCTGCGAGCCCGGAATAAGTTCCCGAGAGGTCATATGGCCACTCTGCGGTATCCTGATCGCTCCTAGGAGGTTCCCGTGTCCGATATCAATGCCACCCCAGAAGCGCCACGCGCACATGCCCGCATCGTGTATCTCGGCCCTGTTGCTCCCCATTGGGAGGTCTACGGTGCTTATGGCGACCAGGCTCTCATTGACGAATTCCGTACTCGCGTGCTGGCTCGTTTGGTCCTCCTGACCCGTGACGACCCGCAGTTTCGCCGCAATAGCGAGCGCATTGCCCGAGATGCAGAGCGTGAGCTCATCACCATCGAATGGGACCTTGGCGATTCCGTCAAGCTCTAAACACTCATAGTGTGCAAATTCTCCCAGTCGTAACTCTGCGTTCATTTTGTAGTCAGGCAAATGACCTTTGGCGCAACGGGAAAGAACCTACTCTGCTGTGATCGACGAACGCTTTTTCAACCGTGATCTCAGCTGGCTCGCATTTAACGAGCGGGTATTGGCAATGGCCCGAGAAGAGGGAATTCCACTTCTCGAGCGGGTCAAGTTTCTCGCCATTTTTTCTTCAAACCTCGATGAGTTTTTTCAGGTACGTGTTGCGGCATTAAAAAATCAAATTGATGCCGGGGCAACACACCGCAGCGCCGATGGCCGTCGACCACATGAGCTAGATCTTGATATCAGCAACAAAGTTCACGAGTTAGTAGCGGAACAAGAGTCGCTATTGCGCGAACACATTCTGCCGGAACTCAAAAATAATGACATTATTTTGCAGCGTTGGGAAGATGTATCGGCTGAAGAAAAAGCGATGCTGTCGCGCGAATTTGAGCAGCGTATTTTCCCTATTCTCACCCCGCTTGTTGTAGACCCAGCGCACCCCTTTCCGTACGTGTCGGGTCTAGCGCTCAGTATCGCGGTCATGCTGCGCGACCCTGTGAACAAAGAGGAACGTTTCGCTCGTCTGAAAGTTCCGCCACTTTTGCCACGGTTTTTAAAGCTTGAAAACTCCCAACATTTCATTCCAATTGAAGAGGTCATCATTGCGCATCTTCCTGCGTTGTTTGAAGGCATGGAAGTACAAAGTGCAACTACCTTCCGTGTCTCGCGCGACGCCGACCTCGATGTGGACGATGAAGAAGCTGAAGATCTTCTTGAAGCGATAGAAGCCGAATTACGCCGTCGGCGTTTTGGTAGAGCAGTGCGTTTGGAAGTTCGTGATTCCATTGACGACACAGTTTTAGAACTTCTCATTGAGGAATTTGAAGTGGAAGAACACGATGTCTATAAATTCAACCTTCCTCTCGATCTCACCAGCTTGTTTGCAATTAGCGCTCTACCGGTTCCTGCATTACGTGACACTCCGTGGCCAGCAGTTACTGCGGGTCGGCTAGCGGCCGCAAGTGATCAAGACCGCTCCATCTTCAGTGTCATTCGTGAACGTGATCTCTTGGTGCATCATCCATATGAAAGTTTTGTGACCTCAACGCAAGCTTTCATTGAAGAAGCAGCAAACGACCCGCGCGTGCAGTCAATAAAAATGACTTTGTATCGCACCTCTGGCGATAGTCCTATTGCTCAGAGTCTCATTCGTGCAGCAGAGCGTGGTGTGCAAGTGGTGGCGCTTATTGAACTCAAAGCACGTTTCGATGAGGCAGTGAACGTTACGTGGGCCAAGCAACTTGAACGTGCGGGAGTGCACGTGATGTATGGAATTGTTGGTTTGAAAACTCACGTGAAGTGTGCGTTAGTTGTGCGAGAAGATGGCGATGGGCTGCGCCGTTATGTTCATTTTGGAACAGGTAACTACAACTCAAAAACCGCCGGGCTCTATGAAGATCTTGCAATTTTCACTTGCAACCCCGAACTCGCCTCGGATGCGTCGCGACTTTTCAATCATCTCACTGGCTTCAGTAGAAATGACCATTATCAACATCTACTTGTTGCCCCGAACTATTTGAAATCGGGGCTGATGGACCTCATTCGCCAAGAAGCACGTGCAGGGCAAAACGGTTATATCCGTTTGAAATTGAATTCGCTTGCTGACTCTCAAATGATTGAAGCGCTCTACGAAGCAAGTGAAGCGGGCGTAAAAATAGACATCACTGTGCGTGGAATCTGCGGAATACGGCCAGGCGTGCCCGGAATGTCGAGCAATATCACGGTGCGGTCTGTTTTGGGAAGGTACCTAGAGCATTCGCGTATTTACATGTTCGGAAATGGAAACGGACCAGGAGCACCGCGTTGGTATATCGGTTCAGCCGATCTCATGACACGCAACCTCGACCGACGCGTTGAAGCGCTTGTTCCTGTTTTGCAGCAAAAGCACCAACAATGGTGTGAAAAAGTGCTCTCCGATCTCAGTAATGCCACTGCACCACATTTTGTTCTCAATGCCACAGGTCGTTGGGTCCGCGAAGGAGACTCCTTTGCCTTGCGTAATGCTCAAGAAGACCTGTATGTGTGGGCTAAAAATCAACAAGAGCGTCGTAACCCATAAGCAGGGTATTCTGTGGGCAACGGGAAATAGAGGAGATTCAGAAATGGAAGAACTGCGTAAAGGTTTTCACCACGAACTAGACGAAGTTCGCCTCTCGCTCGCGCGCCTTGCGGCTTCGGTCATTGAAGCCATTCCACGTGCAACAAACGTGTTGTTATCGGGAGACCTTGAAGGTGCCGAATACCTCATTTTGGCCGACGATGAAATTGACTCACGGTCTATTGCGCTTGAAGACCGCTGTTATCAGCTCTTAGCTCTACAAGCTCCAGTAGCGGGCGATCTACGCCAGCTCATTTCCATTCTTAAAATGGTCGGCGAAATTGAACGCTCTGCCGACCTCACGGTCAACATTGCAAAGGCGGCTCGCCGAATTTATGGTCATGCGCTCGATCCAAAGTTGCGTGGCATTATCACCAAAATGGGCGAGCAGGCACAGCAACTATTCACGTCGGCTCTGCAATCGTTTGAAGAGAATGATGTTGCGATTGCAGGAGCAATTGACGACATGGACTCGTATCTCGACAGCTTGCAGCGCCAATTTGTTCAGGCAATTTTTGAAAGTCACGCTGCGGGAAACATCGATCTGCAGGTTGCCATTCAATTAGCAGTGGTGGCTCGTTTCTACGAGCGCATCGGAGACCATGCGGTAAACATTGGCGAACGCGTACTGTTTATTGTGAGTGGATGGCGCCCAGAGCATAAAGGCGCTGCTCGTCACGCTGCAAAATTAGGCAACGACGACACCTATGGCATTCCGATTCCCAATTCAAATGCCACAGAAGGATAAGCATTCATGCTTATTGGCGGAATCATCATTGGTCTTATTGTCGGCCTCATTGTTTCGCGCATTATTTTTCTACGTAAATCAACTACCGCTAACACTCAACCAATTGTTCCGATAGTTGAAACGCCCCCCTCAGAGTCAGAGGCACCCGTTGCTGAACTCATTTCAGTTTTGAATGCAATTCCACTTGGAGTTGTTGTGACCGATGAGCAGGGAAATATTGTTTTAGGGAATCACGTCGTTGCAGGTGTTGAAATTTCGCGACACATTGACGTGTTGGTTAATGAAGCCGCAGAGCGCATCATCAAAAAATCCCGAGAGTTGGGCTCGACGGTGCGTGAAACTCTTGAACTATTCGGACCCCCACCACGAACTCTGGTAGTTGAGGCGCGGCCCCTCGAGGGCTTAAAGTCCATTGCAATTATTGAAGATATTTCGGAACGCACTCGCATTGATGCTGTCCGCACCGACTTTGTAGCAAACATCAGCCATGAGTTAAAAACTCCAGTAGGTGCATTGTCAATATTGGCCGACACCATTCGCGATGAAGACGACCTGAAAGTCATCCATCGATTGTCATCAAAAATGGTGAAGGAAGCGAACCGTATGGCGAAAACCATCGACGACTTGCTTGAGCTCTCGCGAATTGAACTTGATGTTTCTGCTGTTTTAGAGCCTGTCAATATTTTCTCAGTTATTGCTGAGTCAATTGACCGTATGGCTTACTTTGCAGCTCAAGCGGGTATCAGCATCGTTTCGCAACTGCCCGAAGCCGATTGTGTTGTGAAGGGTGATCGGCTCCAGTTGGTTTCTGCCGTATCGAATCTTGTTGATAACGCAGTGAAGTACAGCGAAAAGGGTGACAAGGTCACTGTTCGTGTATCCCCAGGCGATGCAGCCATAGAAATCTCGGTCAGCGATGAAGGCATTGGAATCCCCCAAAGTGATATCGACCGAATCTTTGAGCGTTTCTATCGGGTCGACCGCGCCCGCAGCCGAGGCACCGGAGGAACGGGGCTTGGGCTCTCTATTGTGCGTCACGTCATGAACAATCATGGCGGTTCGGTGAACGTAACCTCACAAGAAGGTGAAGGTTCAACCTTCGTGCTCACTCTTTTGCGTCCGAGCGGTAATACTGCAGTGAACAACATATGAACGCCTCCACCACCTCCCATACAGTTCTCGTCGTTGAAGATGAGGAATCTTTTGTAGATGCTCTACTCGTTGGCCTCAAAAAAGAAGGCTTTCGTGTTGAGGTTGCCCGTGATGGCTTAGAAGCACTCGAAATGTTCGACCGAATCCAGCCCGACATTATTCTTCTCGATGTCATGTTGCCGAAAGTGTCGGGCATCGATGTATGCCGTCAACTACGCAAAAAATCACAAGTACCAATCATTATGGTCACTGCAAAAGCTGCAGAAATCGACACCGTCGTTGGCTTAGAAGTAGGAGCCGACGATTACATCACTAAGCCCTACCGACTTCGTGAACTCGTTGCACGTATGCGCGCCGTATTGCGCCGAGCTCCTCTCGACCATGCTGGTGAACTCACTGAAGGTGCATTGCAGGTAGGTGACATTGCACTCGACCCGGAACAACATGAAGTCGTTATCCGTGGTGAAAAAACGGCCTTGCCTCTGAAGGAATTTGAATTGCTGCATCTGCTATTGGCAAATGCTGGGCGAGTACTGCCTCGAGAAACACTCATCGACCGCATTTGGGGCAACGACTATGTGGGCGATACCAAAACGCTCGACGTGCACATCAAACGGTTGCGAGCAAAAATAGAGTCAGATCCTGCGAACCCCGCAAAAATTATTACCATTCGCGGTCTTGGCTACAAGTTTGAACGCGTTCGTAACTAACAACTTGCTGTAACAACGTATGCCTATCATTGCATTGTGAGCATTGGTCGTCCATCTAAAAGTGCAGGCTCCATAGGGCTTCCTGCACGACCATTGTTCTTTTCTCTTGCGAGAACCCATGTATTCATGACCGCAGGCGAAGCTGCTATGACCGTTGCGCTTGCTAATTCTTTGTTCTTATCTATGAGCCCCGATGCGGCGCGTGGAAAGGTTGTTCTCTTCCTTGCGCTCAGTTTGGCCCCGTTCGCAGTGGTGTCGCCGCTCATTGGTCCAGTAATTGACCGCATGAAAGGTGGAAGGCGACTTGTTGTATGCCTTGCTGCGTCTGGCAGAGCAATTGTGACCCTTCTGATGATTGGACGCATCGATTCGCTCACTCTTTTTCCTCTTGCTTTTGCGGCGATGGTGTTGTCAAAAACCTATTCCATTTCCAAATCGGCGCTGGTTCCCACGGTGGTGAAATCAGACTCTGATCTAGTGGAAGCGAATAGCAGGTTGGGCCTATTGGCTGGTGTTGTGGGCTTTGCTGTGGCCGTTCCTGCTGGTCTGTTACAACTCATTTCCGATAGTGCCCCGTTGTTTCTTGCAATCGCTTTTTTTATCGGTGCTGTGGTGTCGGCAACGCAGTTACCCCGAGGTGAGCGAGTATCACAAGCCCCACCAACACAAGCCGAGCGAGATGAACTTCATTCTCCACGGTTGCTTCGCGCTTCGCGCACGATGTGGCTCATGCGAGGTCTTGTTGGGTTCATGTTTTTCCATCTTGCTTTTTGGTTGCGCGACCAAAAAGCAGGAACATTATGGTTTGGTTTTGCGGTCGGGCTTTCCACACTTGCAACCATGTCGGGCAATGCATTGTCGCCAATGTTGCGTCGTAAGTTGCACGAAGAAACCATGATGTTGTCGGCACTCTTAGCGCTCACCATTTGTGGCTTTGTCACCACTTATGTTGGGGGAGTTACTGGGGGTGTTATTTTGGCGGCAACCGTTAACTGCTCAGCAGCAATTTGTCGCCTGGCTTTCGAGTCGGTTGTGCAAAGCGATGCTCCCGATGCAAACCGGGCGCGCGCCTTTGCAGTTTTCGAAACACAAAATCAACTGGCATGGGTTCTGGCGGGGTTGCTGCCAGTACTTTTTCGCATACCTGGTGATGCAGGTTTTGCAATTGTTGGAATTACAACGGCATTAGGAATGCTGATTTTTGTTATGTGGGGTCGGTTTTCTATTCGCATTCAAGGCGGGCGAGCCATAGGCCTGGGGCGTCGACCTCGGCGGGGGTAGGAAGAGCCGATTCACGCACAAGTACACCAAGAAGCATTTCGGGTGAACTGCGTTCAATGACCCCTGCAACAAAACTTTTGCCTCGTGATACCACTGCCCGCGTGTAACGCACGCCTAAGAGGTGCTCTACAAAAATGTCGGCAGGAGATTCTTCAATACGGCGTCGGCGCACTGCTTCCGCAATAGCACCTGCTCCACCCAAAACTCGTTGAGCCACGGTGTCAACTGTCCAGTCGATAATGCCCACAAGAGTGGCAAGAAGGGCATCGAGTGCGGGCATCATGGCTTCTTGTTCGGGCGAAATAACGGCCCCAAGCATAATTTCAGGCTGCGAAAAAGCTTGTTGAAGCGCAGCCATGGGGTTGTCGGAGTCGACCTCAAGATGTGTCATGCGCTCAAATGCAGCTGACGGGTCGGGGCGAAATGCTTTCACATGTTGTTCCACTGACTGCAACAACCGACGGCGAATGTGCGGAACTTGCAGAACTGCATGTGCAGCAAGTTCGTGAATAAGCACCCACATGCGCATGTCGGCGTTCGGCAAACTCCAATTTTCTGCAAAGGCATCGATGGTGCCAGGAACAAGCAGAACAGTGTTCTCTGGGCTACGCGGCAACAGCAGGTCGTATTGACCGAAAGCCTTTTGTGCCAGTTGCCCAATCATGGAGCCCACAGTCATGCCGAGAAGCGAGGGAGCCATCATGCTCGTGAGATTGCGCATCATCTGCGCCATCGGGTCGGAGTTTTCGAGGTCAAGGTCGGTATGTGCATCAGCGTCGACAGGCGACGTCTGGCTGAGGGCTGCGGCGAGTTCATTGAAAAGTGGTTTGTATGCATTTAGCGTTGACTGGCACCATTGAGATGGAGTGCAGTATTCAAACTTTGCCTGACTCAACGAGTGCTGTGCTTGGTCGCCGAGCACATCGCCAACATGCATGACGGCGATGGGGATGAGTTGTTCCATTGCAATGCGAGCAGCAGGGTCAACATTGGGCTGACCACCTTCAGTAGAAGTACCCATGAGCGCAAACTGCTGCGCGATATCCCAATTGAGGGGGCCTTGACCGGCCATTGCTTTCATCATGTCGCCAAAAAATGGCAACCCGCCAAAGGGGTTATCGCCCATGCTGTTTTCACCCATAGGGCGATGTTATGCCTCGTCGAAGTGAAACACATGACGCAGAGATGATTGGGTGAAAGAGGTACGCTGAACTTGTGCACGGGCCCGTCGACTCCTCTCTTTGGATCGCGGTCACAAATGAAGAATTGCCCGTAGGGGCTGCGTACGAATGGAGCATTTTGCCAAGCTGCGGCGCGGTCGTTCTTTTCTCAGGCACAATGCGTAATCATGCCGATGGGCGTGATGAAGTGAAAAAGTTAACGTACGAAGCCTACGAAGAACAGGCCGTTGTACGCATGCGCGCCATTGCAGAAGAAGCGCAAAAATCATGGACGGGCATTGGAAGAATTGCCATGATCCACCGACTCGGAGACCTTCAGTTAGGCGACAGCGCTGTCATTGTGTGCGTCTCGTCGGGCCATCGCCCCGAGGCTTTCGAGGCAGCACGTTTTTGCATTGATGCATTGAAGGCTTCTGTTCCTATTTGGAAAAAAGAAGAATGGGCAGGCGGCTCCGACTGGGGAACACGTAGTCAAGACATCGGAAAAGTAACGTCGCCGATAATAGAAAGTGCGCAATAACGCCATGCAAGCAGCAATGTACATTTTCACTTTTCTGGCTGTGCTCTGTGCTGCTGCACTAGGCACCATTCTTTTGCGCCAAAATCGTAAAGCAGGAATCTACGACGGCATCGATAATTTCCGTCGCCATATTGATGCGTTGTCACCCGATGCTCGGCGAAATGTTGTTGCCCGTCAAATCAAAAATGACGATTCTGGACAGAGTCGCTCACCGCGCTTGTAATACGGCGTACACTAGAAATATCTCATGGCACGCGACCTTGCAATAGACCTTGGCACCGCCAACACCCTTGTATACATGAAGGGTAAAGGCATTGTGCTCAACGAGCCGTCGGTCATCGCGGTCAACCGTAAAACGGGTGAAGTGCTGGCAACTGGCCATGAAGCATGGAACATGATTGGTCGTACACCGGGGTACATCGTTGCCGTTCGCCCATTACGCGGCGGCGCCATTACCGACTTTGACATCACCGAGCGAATGATTCGATTGTTGTTACAACGTGTAGGTGTGTCGCGTTTTACCCGGCCAAAAGTGGTTATTTGTGTGCCGTCGGCAATTACGGAAGTAGAACGCCGCGCAGTTACCGACGCCACGCGTCGGGCAGGAGCATCCGAGGCGCAGCTCATTGAGCAGCCAATGGCTGCAGCAATCGGCGCCGAGTTACCCATCGACGAACCTGTGGGAAACATGATCATCGATATTGGGGGCGGAACCAGTGAAACCGCGGTTATTTCTCTTGGCGGCGTGGTCGCCCTTGAAGCAATTCGCGTGGGTAGTTTCGACATCGACGCTGCAATTCAAACCTATGTGCGTCGTGAACATGGAATAGCAATTGGTGAACGCACGGCAGAAGACATCAAAATTCAAATTGGCACAGCTACTCCTATGCCTAATGAACGTGGTGCGCAAGTACGTGGGCGCGATCTTGTTACAGGCCTGCCGAAAAATATTATGTTGACCCCAGAAGAAGTGCGTTTTGCTATCGATGAAGTGGTGTCTCAAATTGTGAACTCGGTAACGCGCTGCTTATCTAAAGTTCCACCAGAAATGGCGCAAGATTTTCTGCAGCGTGGCATGTATCTAGTAGGTGGTGGCGGGTTGTTGCGCGGTCTTGCACAACGTATTGAAAAAGAAACCGACGTTCCCGTACGAATGTCGCCAATGCCACTGGAAGCAGTGGTGTTGGGTGCCGGACACTGCATAGAGAACTATCAAGTGCTGCGCAGCATGTTCATGGGTGCTCGCCGCTAATACTTAGCCTTGAATAAGTTGTAAAACTTTGCCGTCCAAGGTGAGTACGAATACTTTTCCTTGAGTGGTGCTTCGTACGGCAGTAATTGATCCAACATCACGCTGCATGATGGTTTGTTTTTGCGTAGTTTCACCAGACACCCAAATTGCAGTCACTCGTCCGCTGCAGTAGTCACCAAAAATAAACCAGTCTTTCCAAGCAGGCAGTTGCGGGTCGCGAACTCGCGTACCACCAGAAATAGAGCAACCTGCATCTCCGTGTTTGTAAGTAAAAACGGGCTTTTGATGAGGTTGTGCGGGTTCATCTTCATTGAAGCGGGTGTTCGCTTCCCAAGCGCTCCAACCGAAACTGATGTCTTTGCCGGCACCTTTTGATGCCCAGGCAACGTTGACTTCTTCCCACATATTTTGCCCGACATCTGCAATCCATAAATTATTCGCAGCGTCAAACTCGAAACGCCACGGGTTGCGCAGCCCGCGAGACCACACCTTGAGGTCATTCGTCTTTTCATTTTTTGCGGTGGATGAGAGCGACAGAATTTTTCCTAACGGAGAGCTCGTTTGTAGTGCCACGCGTTGTGGGTCTCCACCAGAGCCACCATCGCCCGTGCCAACGTAGAGACGACCCTCTGGACCGAAAGCAAGCCCGCCGCCGTTGTGGTTGGCATATGGCTGTTTCACAGTGAGCAATAGGGTGCGCGTGGAAATATTTGCAGAATTGGCTGCAGACATTGCGTAGCGAACTACTTCTGTATTGCCCTTCGTATTGGTGTAGTTCACAAACAAATATTTCCCATTGGGATGAAACACAATGCCAAGCAGTCCTCGTTCACCACTTGCCGACGTGTATTTCCTCAGGTCTAAAGCAACGGTTTTCTTGCCCTTGACAATTCGTTGAACAACACCATCTTGCTCTGCAATGTACAAAGCAGAGTCGTCGATGCGTGTAGCAATATCAACCGGCAATTTCGCTCGAGCGACCAGAACCAGCTTGGTGCTGTTTGCGCTAGCCGAAACCGGCAACACACTCAGAAGACATGTTGTACTCAGTAATGCACCAAGTAACAGCAGTTTTTTAGGCATCATGGTTGATGCGTATCAGTCCTTCTTGAATGACAGTCACAGCGAGTTCGCCACTAGCAGTGTAAATAGAGCCACCAGCAAGGCCTCGTGCATTTGATGTTGAAATGGAGTACTGGTCGTAGAGCATCCATTCATCGGCGCGGAACGGGCGGTGAAACCACATGGCATGGTCAAGACTTGCCATTTGCACTCCCTTGGAGTTCCACGAGAGTCCGTGTGGCAACAAGGTGGTATCGAGCAGCGTGAAATCGCTCGCATATGTTGCGATGCACGTGTGCAAAACCTGGTCATCGGGAAGTCGTCCATCGGCGCGCATCCAAACTCGTTGCCCAAGTGAGGGGTTCCCTTCACGAGCAAATGGGTCAGAGTCGACATAGCGCAGGTCGATAGGGCGTGGACGGTCGTACCACTCGCCGATGATGTCTTTATATGGAGCCATCCGCTCTTTGAAGTCGGGGAGTGTCTCTGGGTCTGGTACGCCCGATGGACCCTTAATTTGATGTTCGGCGCCAGGCTCAACGGTGTGAAACGAAGCCTGCAAGTTGAAAATAACTTTGCCATGCTGAATGGCAACCACGCGGCGGGTGGTGAAACTGCGGCCATCGCGGAGGCGGTCTACTTCATACAAAATAGGTTTGCCAGGGTCGCCGGGCCGCAAGAAATATGCATGGAGCGAATGAACTTGGCGGTCGGTTTCATCAACCGTGCGAGCGGCAGCAACAAGAGCCTGGCCAGCAACTTGCCCACCAAAGACACGTTGGCGGTTTTCATCGGGTGATTTTCCGCGAAAGATATTGACCTCAATGGGTTCAAGATCCAAGAGATCGACAAGGTCATTGAGTGAAGAATTCATGTTCCTCTATGTTGCCACTTTTTGGGGTAAAAAACTCTGCTCATTTCCGAGAATTCACCTCTCGCGATGCTGATCTACAGTAGGTACTTATGGAAAACACTCAAACTTCATTTCCCAAAGGGTTCCTGTGGGGCACTGCCACAGCAGCGCATCAAGTGGAGGGAAACAACACCAATAACGATTGGTGGGAGTGGGAACACCGTGCCGATACGCCATGTATAGAACCGAGCGGCGACTGTTGCGACCAGTATCACATGTACCCAAACGACATCAAGCTCATCGCTGATCTTGGTTTGCAGGCGTATCGCTTCAGCATTGAATGGTCGCGTGTAGAGCCAGCCGAAGGTGAGTTTTCACTGGCTGCTTTGCAACATTACAAACGTGTCATTGCCTCATGTTGGGAAAATGGAATACAGCCCATTGTGACTTTGCATCACTTCACAACACCACTGTGGGTTGTTGCTCAAGGTGGGTGGGAAAACCCTCGTACTGCAGATCTCTTTGCGCGCTATTCCGCGAAAGTTGCACAATTCATGGGCAGTGATGTTGCACGTTGGTGCACCATCAACGAACCAAACATGGTTTCCACTATTGGGTATCTCATTGGGCAATTTCCTCCCGGTAAACGCAGCAAATCATCAAGAGATGCTGTCAATGCAGTTTTCTGCGATGCCCATACCAAGTCACGCGATGCAGTGAAATCTATTTCTTCGGCTCCCATTGGTCTCACGCTGGCAATGGTTGAATTCCAAGTTGATGAGCAATCTGAAAACCCAGATGAAGTTGCAATGGCTCATGCAAAACGTCAGAGCGGTTTTGATGGCCTCGAGACATGTTTTCTTGAAGCCGCTATTGGTGATGATTTTTTCGGAGTGCAAACTTACACACGCGAAAGATTCAACGCGCAGGGTCGAATGAAGCCAGACCCCGATGCCCGGCTCACCATTATGGGCTACGAGTACTACCCCCAAGCTTTAGAGGCGACCATTCGTCGTGCCTATAGCGAAACACGAGGCGTGCCCATCATGGTTACCGAAAATGGCATTGCGGTAGTGAATGACCAGGAACGTGTTGAATACGTCAATGAGGCACTGCACTGCGTTTTGCGCTGCATTGCCGACGGTATTCCGGTGGAGGGGTACATGTATTGGAGCTTGCTCGATAATTTTGAATGGGCCTATGGGTACGGGCCAACCTTTGGTCTCGTTGGGGTGAATCGGGAAACACAAGAGCGGAACATCAAACCAAGTGCTCGCTGGCTGGGCGATGTTGCTCGAGCAAATGCACTTTTGCCTCTCGTGTAGCACCAAAAACGGGCTACCATTTCGTCTGTGTCATTACTTCCTTTAAACCCAGATGAGCTCTTGTCCACCACGCGCGCAGTACGTAAGCGTCTCGATTTTTCCAAGCCTGTTCCCGATGAGGTCATTCGTGAGTGTGCAACTGCAGCTATGCAGTCACCTTCGGGCAGCAACATGATGACCATGGGGTTCATTGTGGTGAAAGATGCAGCCAAGCGAAAAGCAGTGGGCGATATTTACCAACAGTGCTATTCCATGTACAAGTCAATGGACGGTGTGTACATCGGTTCCATCGATAAGGGCGAAGCCAGTGCAAATGATCAGCAAAAGCGCTCTGCAGACTCAGCCGACTTCTTAGGTGAGCACATGGGCGATGCGCCTGCACTCATCATTGGTTGCACACAAGGAGCTCGCCTCGATGGTGCTCCAGCAATGATGTCGGCGTCGATGCTTGGCAACATTTTGCCCGGCATGTGGTCGTTCATGTTGGCAGCACGTGCGCGTGGGCTTGGTACCGCGTGGACCACTGTGCATCTCATGATGGAACAACAAGTTGCTGAAATTTTAGATATTCCTTTCGACACCGTGCAGCAAGTGTGCTTGTCGCCATTGGCCTACACCAAGGGAACCGATTTCAAAGCAGCTGCACGTCCACCAGTTGACAGCATCTTGCACTGGGACCGTTGGTAATTCACGCCAATCTGCGTCGCCATGCGGTGGCGGCAAAGGGGTTCATGCCAGAAGAAGAAGGCGATGCGTTATACGACGCTGCGGTTTCTCTTGTTTCTGACATAGCGCATGCTCCCATGCTTGAAGTGGGGTCATATTGCGGCAGGTCAACAATTTGGTTAGGTGCTGCGGCTCGTGAAAATAAAAGTGTTCTTTTCGCGGTCGACCATCATCAAGGAAGCGAAGAGAACCAGCCAGGTTGGGAGTCGCACGATGTCACGTTGGTTGATGCACATACTGGCAGGCTCAATACTTTGCCGACATTCCAACGAACCATCACCGATGCTGAACTAGATGACGTTGTTATTGCAGTAGTAGGGCACTCACCGACGGTTGCTCAAAGTTGGACAACGCCGTTGAGTTTCTTGTTCATTGACGGCGGACACGGTGTTGAACCTGCACGTGCCGACTATGCGTATTGGACGCCGCACGTAATGGTGGGTGGCTTGTTGGCAATTCACGATGTGTTTCCCAACCCGGCCGATGGTGGTCGCCCCCCGTATGAAGATATTTACTTGCCCGCACTCGCAAGTGGAAAATTTGTTGAAGTCAACGCAACGGGAAGCTTGCGAGTTTTACAGCGACAGTGAATTTCGGTTATCTAATCGGAAAAACCGTCGTGCATGAAAAGTCGAGCACCTGGTGAAGTGTTAGCAATTGCATCGGCAGCCAAGATAATTGCTGCACCCGTGTACGCCGTGCATTCATTTTCAGGAAATGAGATGAGTTGCGGGTGCACAATGCCCGTGAGGTAAGACCCGTTGGCGGTGCGATGTGGGCGAGTCCACTGCAAAAGTTTTTTCGCTGTGTCTAAATCGCCAATGGCGGCATAAGACAATGAGCATTCTGCAGTTTCGGCTGCTGTGACCCACGGTTCGTCGCTCACACAGCGCACTCCAAGACCTTCCATGATGAAAGTGTCGTAGAACATCGCGAGGCGATCTTTTGCCTGTACGGATTCTTTTGCTCCTGTGAGAATGGGGTAGTACCAGTCCATAGCAAAACGCTCTTTTGGCTCAAAAGCATTGAGATCGGTACGTACTACATCGTCAATGGTGTCGGCAGCGCGCAAATAAATATCGGCGTGGTCGTCGAGAAGTGCAGCAACCATGGCGCCACAGCGCAGTGAGTGTCGAATAGAACACGACCCCGTGAGAAGTGCGTAGTCCCATGGGGACTCGTCAACTTCTTTTGCCCACAGAATTGTTCCGTCAGGGCGACGCATGGATAGCACCCACTGCAACGCAGCTTTTGCTGTTGGCCAAAGTGAGTGCAAAGTCTTTTTGTCGCCAGTGCATAGCCAGTGATGCCAGAGTCCGGCAGCCATATATGCGCACACATTGGTATCGAGTTTTGCTTCTTTCACACTTCCATCGGAGTGGTAGTAGTTGTGCCAAGAGCCATCGCTGCGCTGAACATCGGCAAGCCACTCGTATGCACGGCGTGCTTCGTGATGCAACCCGAGGGTGTCGAGTGCCATCGCTGTTTCCACGTGATTCCAGGGGTCGCAGTGCCCGCCAGTATTCCAAGGAATCATTCCGCTAGGAAGCTGGAGGCTTGCAATTGATGCCGCAGTTTGTGCGAGTTCATCATGCGATATGACGCCGGGAATATTGATGGTGTGATTCATAATGCCCGCGCATGATCATGTGATTTTTGGGAGTACACCACGTAGCTCTTCCCAAGAATGGGGCTCAGAATTCGCTCTGCATATTTGGTAGACGTAGGACGTTTCATGATGTCCCACTCAAGAAATTTCTTGTAAGCCTGAACAGCCCTGTGTTCTTCATTGCGTGGTCCAACAGCACAGCGCAACCACCAATATGGGCTATGCAGTGCATGTGCATGGTGCTGACTTTTTATTGTGAGTCCGGCTGTGCGCAGTTTCGCTTTCAATTCTGTTGCGCTGTAAATACGAACATGACCACCCACCGATTTTGGTGCGTAGTACTCGTCGGAAAGCATCCAGTTAATTTTCTCTGGCCACCAAGTAGGAACAGTGACGCCAAGTATTCCGCCTGGCTTGAGAACGCGGTACAGCTCGGCAATTGCTGCCGTATCGGCATGAATGTGTTCAAGTACTTCCGACGTAACAATGCGGTCAAATGTGTTGTCGGCAAAAGGAAGCCGAGTTGCATCGCCACGCAAGCATGCAATGAATTGATCGGCTGAAATTTCACCAGCTTCTGCCATTGCGGCAAAAGTATTGCGAGTAGCAACCACTTCGTCTGATGCATAGTCAAGAGCAACCACTTTTGCGCCTAGGCGCGCAGCTTCAAATGCGTGACGGCCAAAACCTGCTCCTGCATCGAGAAAAAGGTGGCCAGGTTGTAATTGAAGCTCAGAGAATTTCAGGGTAAGCATGTGTTAGTTACCACTTCGTCGTCTGATGCGGTTGTGTGGCATGTCGAGCACTTCGCGATATTGCTCAACAGTGAGTTGTGCGCAGTGTTTCCAACTCCACCTGCTTGCAACGCGTTCACGGCCCGCAAGACCAATGCGCTCACGCAGAGCTGCATCGTCGAGGCCGCGTCGAATTGCAGCGGCTAACGCCTCGGCATCTCCGGCTGGACACTGCAGTACGGTTTCGCCATCGGTTCCTGTGACTTCAGGTAGCGCACCACCATCGGTGGCAACAAGGCAAATTCCGGTACTCATTGCTTCAATTGCAGGAAGACTAAAACCTTCATAAAGGCTTGGAACTACGGCAAGCTGAGCTTCTGCGTACAGTTCCACAATTCGTTCGTCACTTACACCAGATACAAAGTCAATTGCGTCGGTCAGGCCAAGTGATGCAATGAGGTCGGCGCTATGGCCTGCTTTTGGTTTTCCAATAATGGTAAGTCGTACATCGCGTTCTGTGCGCAGTTTCGCAAGTGCTTCCAACAAGTATGAAAGACCTTTCAGCGCAACGTCGGCAGATGCCGTGGTAATGAGCTGACCGGGTTTGCGTAGCACTTCAGGAAGCGGACGGAATAACTCGGGGTCAACACCAACCGGCACAAGACGCATGCGGTCTTTGCTCACACCCATATCGGTGTGAATGTCATTAATGGAGTTCTCGCTCACCACAACAATGCGTGGCATTTTGGACGCAACTTTGCCTTGCATTTCCACAAATGAATACCAGCGGCCAATGCCGAATCGTTTGTAACGACTCTTCGTGTGGCTCATCTCTAATTTGCGATCTTTGGTAATGGGGTGATGCAGAGTGACGATGGTGGGAATAATTTTTTCTATTTTCAGAATGTCGGTACCCAAGCACTGGTTGTCGTGCACCAAGTCGAAATCGTTCACTCGTTTTTTGAGTTCGCGGTATGCGCGCATGCTGAAAGCTTTTGGTTCTCCAAAAGTGCCTTTAAGAAACTGTGCGGCCTCAACGATGTTGGGAAGGTTGTTGAGCTCCCAGTAGGCCGGGAAACGACCGGGGTACTGGTCGTTGAAAATATCGAGGCTGGGTAACTGATGAAGGGCAACTCGGGGGTCGAGAATGGGGTAGGGCTGCCCGCCAAATACTTCAACATGGTGCCCGAGGTCGGCCAGAGCCTTGGTGAGGTGACGGGTGTATACGCCTTGTCCACCAACGTGGGGCTTGCCACGGTAAGTGAGGTACGCAATACGCAGCGGGCCATGGGGGTCGGCCGAAGGTTTCATAGGCGGCTCATGCTACCGCCTGGTAGGTGCGCTCAGCCTGAGGTCTGCCCCTGTCCTTTTCGCTGATGGCGAATAAGAAGAAGAGCTAAGGCAAGGAGGAGGGAAATGATGACCGGTGAATCGCCTAAATGGGAATACCAGGTTCGCCCGGTCCGTAACTCAATGTCGGCAATTTCTAAACGGCGCTCACTTACCTTCGAGCGTTGTGAAACTTCTCCACTCGGAGAAATAAATGCAGAGAAACCCGTGGGCGCCACTTGCACAACAGAGCGCCCAAACTCGATAGCACGTAATTGTGATGATGCAATTTGTTGAGATTGCAAAAGAGTTCCGCGATACGAAGAGCCGTTGGTGGGATTCTTAATAATTGATGCTCCGCGCTCAATTCCTTCATTCACGCGACCACCAAAAAATATTTCCCAGGAAACAGGAGTTGAAAAAGAAACTGATTGAAGTGCATCACCGCTAATGGTGGGACGAGAAAGAGGAATGACGCTAATTGCGGGTGTCTTTCCTTTAATTGCATCGTGGCGCACTTGATGAACTGGTGCACCGAGGGCCTCTAAAAAACCTCGCATAGGAATAAATTCGCCGAAGGGAACCCGCCGTACTTTTTCATAACGGTCAATGATTTCGCCTTCAGGAGTAACAACAACTTGGGCATTCGCAAAATTATCGGGCGGCACATCGTCGGTGACGCCAATTGAAATTGGGGCATTGAGCCGTTTTGCTTCCTGAGCAATTTCTTTAGCTTCACGCGAATTGCTGAATGTAGGCACGTCGACAACGTTTTCTGGCCATATGACCACATCAATTTTCTGATCAAGTGTCAGGGTTCGCGTCGCCGCGAGGTGGCGTAATACAACATCGCGAGGGCTGGTGTTTGTGGCACGTGTTCCTTGTGGGCCACCCCCTTGTACATAAGCAATACGCAGTTTCGTATTGCCGGGGAAGTTCTCTCCTGTGGGCGCAATTGCAAGAAGGAGTACTCCTGCGGCGATGCAAGGTATGACAAGTCGAAATCGGGAGAAAAGAATGACAGCAAACTGCCAAGTGAGATACGACACAAGTAGCGCACCACCAATACGACCAAAGCTTGCAAACCAAGTGTTTGATTGCGTCATCGCAAGAGTTGCTATTGGGGCACCACCAAATGGCCACGAAAAACGCAGAGCCTCAACGAGCACGTGCGCTATGGGTTGCAGGAAATGCCGGGGTTCTCTGCCGAAGATCAATAATTCAGCAACACCATGCAGACATGAAAAAAAGATCACCGTAAAGATGTAGCCAGGAATTGAGATGTACCACATCCATGCCAATGTGGGGAGAAACCAACCGAGGCCCAAAGAGAAGCCTGCAAAAAATGCCTGTTTTCTTGACGCACTTTTTTGGGAGGCTTTATAGAAAATGCCCAACCCAATGAAGGCAAAGGGCCACCAACCCCAGGGTGGCATAGCAAATGCAATACATAAGCCAGCAAGAACGCTGCGGTTGCGAACAAATCGCATAGGTGTTTTCATGGCTTCTTCTTTTTAGCAAAATTCATCAGTGATGCTGTCACCACGTAGCGCTCTTTTGTGGAGCGCAGCGGATGACACGCAAAAAGGGTTGCAATGGAAGCTCGGGTTTGTCGAGTAATCCACACATCATTGGGTTTCACTATCTGCTTCTTGGTCACTTTGTATTTTGCTATACCCGTTGGCATATAAAAGTAAATGACATCGCCAATTGCAATTTTGTTGATGTTGAAAAGTGGACGTGTATGGCTTGTGCGGTGCCCCGCAATAACAGTGTTGCCTTGACTGCCAGGAAGTGCTGTTTGAGGCCAGAGACCAAAACCTTTAGCCAACGATGCTCTACCTACGCCCATATGCAGCGGAGCAGTAACCCCAATTGAAGGGATAGAAATACTGCCAAAACTTTCAAGCCTTGGAACAACGGTGGCTTGTGTTGGCGCCGAAGAAGTAAAAGAGATGAGTGATGCAAAAAGTGCTGCGATGACGGCAGCCCGCAAATATGTTTTCATTGGAGACTCGAAATAATTTTCTGGGCACTCACGACGCCTTGCTGCACGCATGACGGAACGCCAATTCCTCTGAAACTCGCTCCTGCTAAGAGCACTTGTGGCATTTTTTCAGCTAAGTGTTTTTCCAGATGCTCAACATGGGCAACATGGTGCGGGCGATACTGAGGAAAGCTTTCTTTCCAACGGGTAATTCGTAGTGCTGTTGGTTCAAGATCAACGAGAAGATGACGCTTGATATCGGCAAGAACGAAGGAAGTTAATTCTTCATCGGAGTGTTCATGAAGGGGCATTCCATCTCTACCAAGTGACACACGCAGAATTGCTGAATCAGTGGTGTTCAAGTGCGCCCATTTTTGAGACGCAAAGGAAACCGCTGTAATAAACCTTTGCTCAGGCTTCGGCACTAAGTATCCGCTACCGGTGGCCGTTGGCGGAAGAGATGCTTTGGGCACCGCAAGTGCAACCATGACTACAGAAGCATGTGAACTTTGCGCAAGGAGTTGTGAAACTTGTGGTGCTGACTCTGTAAAAAAGCCAGCTGAATGTTTGGCGGGCGAGCACACAACAACGTGGTTGGCGGTAAGGGTCTCACTTGCGCCATTTGCAGTGAAGTGAACAGAGTATTTCCCATTGCTAGAACCGGGCTCGACCGAAGAAACATGCGCATTCAGACGAATGGTGCCACCAAGTTTTTCAACGGCCTCTTGGGTTGCCTTAGTTAAGGAACCCATACCAGCAAGAGGAGCTCCAAAAATAGGAGTAGCAGCAACTTCGGCTGTTGGTTTGGGCATGCGACGAGCAGTGAGTAAAACACTGCGACTGCTTGACGCGAGAGCACTCAATTGCGGAACCATCTCGAGTGAGAAGTGATCGGTGTCGGCTGCGTAGATGCTGCCCACAAGTGGGTCAATGAGCATGTTGTGTACTTCATTGCCAAAGCGTCGACGCATATAAGCACCAATGGAGTCGCTTGCAACAGAAGTGCGTGGCAACACAAGGTCGAGCGCAGCACGTAATTTTCCTAGAGGCGAAATAAGCCGTGAAGTAGCGAGCGAGGAAAGTTGTGTGGGTACACCAAGCAGGAGTCCGGCAGGTAGCCGATGTAAACCATTGCGCCATACAGAAGCGTGCCCAGACGATGGCGAAGTGAGTTGGCTACCTAGCCCAACATCTTTTGCTAGTTGAGCAGCAAAGGGCACACGTAACAGAAATGCGTCGGCACCTTCATCGACATGAGGCAGACCCGCAAAAGGAGATGTGCGAATAACGCCACCTGTTGTGGGTTGAGATTCAAGAAGCGTGACGCGAAGATGTGGCGCTGCAGTGAGAAGTGAATGAGCACAAGACAGGCCGGTAATACCAGCGCCAATAATGACTACATGATGTTCTGCAGAGACGGATTCTTCTGGCATTTTGCCTTAATTCATTGGTTGGCTGCATGCACGCGGTGAGCAAGTGCATTCATTATTGATCCATTGTCATTCACGCATTCTGTTCGCGCAAATGCGAGCCCATGTTGCTGAGCACGATGCAAGGCCTCAATATCGAGGTCAAAAAGTACTTCAAGGTGATCTGCCACGAAGCCACATGCACTCACGAGTACGCCTGCGGCAGGAGTCGTTTGTGCAGCAAGTGCATCAATGACGTCAAGAATGTCGGGACCAATCCAAGGTTCTGGGGTGCGACCAGCAGATTGCCAGGCAATTGACCACTGAGTGTTTTCTTCGAGTCCTAGTTTTGCCGCAACTGCAACAGCGGTTGACCGCAACTCGGCGGGGTATGGGTCGCCGGCATCAATAATGCGTTGAGGAAGCGAATGGGCAGTGAATAGCACATGGGTGTTGGCGGGCATTGACGCCAATTTTGCAGACATGTCGGCTGCGAGAAACGCAATGAATGCTTCTTCGGTGGCCCAGCTTGTTATGCCTATAACAGAAATGCCGTGAGGTGTTGCTGCTTCTGTTGCGCGACCGATGTATTGGCCAATGCTGAATGAAGAATAATGCGGGGCAAGTACGAGAGCGATAATTTTTGTGAAACCTTCAGTTGCAAGTTGTTGTACTGCATCTTCAATCATTGGCGCAGCGTGTTTCAGACCTAAAGCAACGTGATAAGTGTCTGGAGCGATGTTGTTCAGCGCTGTTTGCAATGCATCACGCTGAGATTCGGTGAGCGCAGCAAGGGGCGACAAGCCACCAATGGCCTCATAGCGCGCGGTGAGGTCGCTCAGTTGTTCATCGGTGGGAACGCGACCTCTTCGAATGTCGGTGTAGTAAGGCAAAATTTCTTCACGACTACGTGGGGTTCCATATGCCATGAGAAGAACTGCTGTTTTTGTGTTGCTCATTGCACTGTCCTTTCATGAACATGTTGCACGATTGCGTGGAGAACATCGGGGTTGCACTGCGGTGTAACACCATGACCAAGGTTGAAAATATGTCCTGGGTGTTGCGCATTGCTGGCCAGTACTTCGTCTGCTGCTGCAATTGCTGCCTCGGCGCCTTCAAGGACACGATCGGTATTGAGGTTTCCCTGAAGCACAACGTTTGCCCCAAGTCGTTCGCGCACGGCTTGCAGAGTAATCGTCGCGTCGATGCCCATGATGGAAGCACCTGCCTCGTGCATTGCCTCAAGCAAGTGTGAACAGTTCACTCCAAAATGGATGCCAGCAACTTCTGGGTGCAATCGAGATAATTCGGTAAATACATTTTTGGTGTGCGGAAGCACATATTTCCTGTAATCGTCAACCGTTAACGCGCCTACCCAGCTATCAAAAATTTGAAATGCTTGTGCGCCATGTTGAATTTGTGCAGAAACGAGCGCAATAGCGTGTTGTGTGAGTCTTTCCATCACGCTGTGCCACAACACGTCGTTACCGCGCATCATGGCAAAAGAGTTTTCGTAAGTTCTGCTCGGCCTTCCTTCAATGAGGTAGCTAGCAACAGTAAACGGGGCACCGGCAAAACCAAGAAGCGGTACTTCAAGTTCTTTCACCAACATGTCAATTGTTTCCATCACGTAGTGCATGTCTGTTTCGGGTTCAAGAGCACGTAGTCGAGCCAGGTCGTCGTTGGTGCGCAGGGGAGTAGGTGCGACAGGGCCGGTACCAGGGGCTACGTCAATGCCGAAACCAACGGCATGTGAAGAAACAACGATGTCGCTGTAAAGAACTGCTGCGTCGACGCCGTATCGCCGCACGGGCTGCAATGTAAATTCTGCAGCGAGCTCGGGGTTTTTAATGGCATCTAAAATGCTGCCTTCGCCACGCAAGGCACGGTATTCGGGAAGGCTGCGACCAGCCTGACGCATAAACCACACAGGGGTGTGCGATGCGCGCTCGCCACGGGCGGCTGCGAGAAACGGAGAAGGGGCCTCAATAGCCCTATCGGGTTGACCAGAATGAGGTTGCACCTCGACAGGCTACCTGCGTTGTTGTTGCGTACGAAGTTGAGCTTCAATGCGAGCAATACGGGTACGGGCCTCTGGGTGAGACGAAAAGATCTTCTCGTGCCATTCCTTTTTTTCCAAGCGGAGCTTGCGGGAATCATGTTGCGAATTCTCATGGCTTAAAGTGAATCGAGAAAGTGCTGCGGACAACTGTTTCCCAAAGCCAAGTGACACTGCACGTGCGTCGGCCTGAAACTCGGCGTTTTTTCCCACGATGTTGTTTAAAAGGTGGGCACTCACGAGTGAAGCTTGAAAAATCCAAGCGATCGCAGCAAATAAAGAAGTAATGATCTTGCTCGGTAAGCGGAAATACTGGTGACGTTCTACGAGAAATTTTTCAATGCGTTGTGCCGTTCCTTGTAGAAAGAACCCCAGACGCGCGCATGCAATGATGGGCAAACTGAGCCATTGCCCTATTGATAATGCAACGGTATGAGCGCCAAGGTGGTGACTCATTTCATGGGCGACTACACCAGTAAGTTCAGCGTCGCTGAGATGGTGCACGGCATATGAACTGACAACAAGTATGTGCCCACCACAAGCGAAGGCGTTGACGTCGTTGCTTTCGTCAATTGCAACAATGAATCGCGGCGTATGCAACCGAGCACTTTGGGCAACAATTTTTATCAGTGGGGCAAGTCGTTCCATTTCATGTGCATTTGGTGTTCGCGTACCAAGGAGTCTCACTACGAAGAGACGTTGCGCAGGAAGAAAAAACATGAGACCGGCACCGAGTGCAACAACACAATGGAAAACGAAAAAATTCACCGAAAAAATAAGCGAGAAACACCACCAGAAAAATGACGTCGAAACAATCCAGGCCGGAAGAAGTGCCATGACAGGAATAACGGCACTGAAGGCAGATGATTCCACCGATTTCCTTCGTTGCCGCATAGTTCTAGGCTAGACACGAAGGCGAGCCAATCATCGGAACGATCTACACTGTTGGCATGGCAACTCATGAGGTAATGGCTGGTGCAGAAGCGTGGTCTCATCAAGGAACTCTCACCACAGGTGTTTTGGTGGTGCATGGTTTTACGGGCAACCCTGGTTCAATGCGTGGTCTCGCTGAGGCATGTGCTTCGGCTGGCTTTCATGTAGAGATGCCGCGCCTCGCTGGGCACGGAACCGACGTTGAAGACATGTTGCCCACAACCTGGAGCGATTGGTTGCGTGATGCCGATACTGCTTACGCCATGTTGGCGTTACGTGTGGAAAAAGTGGTGGTCATGGGTTTGTCCATGGGCGGAACACTTACGTTGTGGCTTGCCGCACAGCACCCAAGCATCTCTGGCATTGTTTGCGTGAATCCTGCTACTCAGGCAATGCCTGATGAAATAGTGAGTGCTATTGAAGGCATGTTGTCAGAGGGCACTGAAGTGATTCCGGGTATTGGAAGCGATATCGCCGACCCCGACACAACGGAAAACGCGTATCCAGGCACACCCATTCGTCCGCTGCTCTCGTTCATTGCCGATGGTTTAAAACCACTTGCGCTGCGCTTGCCAGACATAAAAGTACCGTTGTTGCTCTTTTCGTCAACTCAAGACCATGTGGTCAGCCCAGCCGATAGTGATTTCGTTGTTGCTACGTACGGTGGACCCGTTGAACAGGTGAAACTAGAACGCAGTTATCACGTTGCTACCCAGGACTTCGATAAGCAAATCATCTTTGAAGGCGCAGTCAACTTCGCTTTTGCTGTAGCGGAAAGTTAACTCAGTGTCGCATCTGCATATCTGGGCAAGTATCCCGAGCCCCTCGACGGGAACATTGAACCTCGGGCCTGTGCGCATGAATGCCTATGGCCTCATGATTGCGCTTGGCGTGGTGGTCGCTGTGTGGCTCATTGGTAAACGTGTTGAAGCTCGTGGCGTTGGCACAAGTGAAGATATTGGCTCCATTGCAATGTGGGCAGTTCCTGCTGGCGTTATTGGTGCTCGCCTGTATCACGTAGTCACCGATTGGTCACGTTTCTCAAACAACTACGGCGACATTGTGAAGGTATGGCAAGGTGGCCTTGGCATATGGGGTGGCATTGCGCTCGGCGTTGTTGTAGGTATGTGGGCAACTCGCCACAAGGGGCTACCGGTACTACTCGTTGTTACTTGCGCTGCACCCGCGTTAGCAATTGGTCAGGCAATTGGGCGCTGGGGAAATTGGTTCAATCAGGAACTCTTTGGAAAACCGACCACGCTGCCTTGGGGTCTTGAAATCAGCGCCGACAAAACGATGAGTGCTGGCTTTCCTGTGGGTACTACTTTCCATCCAACCTTTCTTTACGAGTCACTCGGTTGTGCGCTTTTGTGCTTGGTGTTGCTTGTTGTCGATAAGAGAATCCCACTACGACCTGGGCGACTCTTTTTTGTGTACTGCGCGGGGTACACCTTGATGCGATTTTTCATTGAAGGTCTGCGCATTGATGACGCGCATCAAATGGGTGGATTGCGTCTCAATCAGTGGGTATCTCTGACAGTCTTTGTCATTTCTATTGGCTTTTTGGTTCAAGAGGTGCTCTGGCATCGGCGTAGCGAGCCTGACCCGTCTAACGTTCTTCCTTATGGCGACCTCCAATAACTCTGCAGTAAACGACACAGTTCTTCTCTCGCACCCGGCTCCGGGCGTCGCGTTACTCACCTTGAACCGTCCTGACCGGTTGAATGCCTGGAACGGCGATATAGCCGTGCGCTATTTCGAATTAATGGACGAGTGCGTAGCAAATGATGAAGTGCGCGTTCTTGTTGTAACAGGTGCGGGAAAAGGTTTCTGCGCAGGTGCAGACATGAACCGATTAAAAGCAATGGGTGATGCGCCAGGGAATCCCGCGACAAAAGCAGAAGCAGTGAGTCCACTGCGATTGCCTTCATATACAACGACCATTCCTAAGCCGGTGATAGCTGCCATTAACGGCGCATGTGCCGGTGTCGGTCTCGTCCAGGCGTTGACCTGTGATATTCGATTTGCTGCTGCTGGGGCAAAGTTCACCACTGCTTTTGGGCGCCGAGGGCTCATTGCGGAATACGGAATTAGTTGGTTATTGCCGCGTCTGGTTGGCACCGCAAATGCGCTCGATGTGTTGTTGAGTGGTCGAGTATTTCTTGCCGAGGAAGCACATCAAATGGGGTTGGTCAACGGAGTCGTTCCTGGCGACCAACTGCTCGCCCACGTAGTTGCCTACGCCAGTGACTTGGCAGCAAATGTGTCGCCAGCATCAATGAAAGTGATGAAAGAACAGGTGTATGCAGATGCTACGCAACCACTGAGTTCTTCTGAGCAACGGTCTCTTATTTTGATGGAAGAATCAAAGTTGCGGCCCGATTTTAAAGAGGGAGTCGCCAGTTTCATGGAGAAGCGACCACCTCAATTTGCTCCCGTTACTCGGTAGCATTCACTCTTGTGTCTGAACGTCTCTCTGCCGCCGATGTAGCCAAAGTTGCACGTATGGCGCGCCTCAATATTTCAGCCGCCGATGTAGAGCGTTATACGCAACAACTCGACGGCATGCTCGATCATTTCGCCGACATCGACAACTTGCAACTTGCCGATGTTCAGCCCATGACCCAGCCGTTCCCCCTCGTCAACGTGTTGCGTGCCGATGTTGAACAGCCTTGCCTCGACCGCGATGAAGTGCTCAATGCAGCACCTGCCGCCGAACAAGGTCGCTTCCGCGTTCCACCATCTGGAGGCGAAGATGAGTAACTTCACTTCAGCAATATCCATAGCTCAAAATGTTGCAAGTGGCGCACAGTCTGCTGCATCTGTTGTCGAAGAGCATCTGCAACGCATTGGCCAACGCGAAGAAGAAGTGCACGCCTTCAACTTGGTCACCAGTGCAGAAGCTCGCGAGCGCGCTGCAGACCTCGATGCACGCATCGCCCGTGGCGAAAATGTTGGGCCACTTGCCGGTGTTCCTATTGCTCTCAAAGACAACATGTGTACTCGTGGCATTCCCACAACATGCTCGTCAAAAATTCTTGAAGGTTGGAAGCCCCCGTACAACGCCACCGTTGTCGACAAACTTTTTGCAGCGGGTGCAGTGTTCGTTGGTAAAACAAACCTCGACGAATTCGCAATGGGTTCCAGTACAGAAAACTCTGCGTTTGGTCCTACGCGTAACCCGCTCGACACCTCGCGTGTTCCAGGTGGAAGTAGCGGTGGTAGTGCTGCTGCAGTAGCTGCAGGTTTTGCAGCAGTTTCTCTTGGTAGCGATACTGGCGGAAGCATTCGTCAACCAGCTGCACTATGCGGAGTTGTTGGCGTGAAGCCAACATATGGTTTAGTGAGCCGTTACGGGTTAGTTGCTTTCGCGAGCAGCCTCGACCAAATTGGTCCGTTCTCGCACAGCGTTGCCGATGCAGCATTGCTTACCGAAATCATTGCCGGGCACGACCCCATGGATTCCACAAGCATTCCCAAGCCTGCTCCTTCTCTAGTGTCGGTACTTGGTCGCGGGGTAGAAGGAATGCGCATTGGTCGCGTTGCCGACTTGCCCGAAGGCGCCGATGCCGATGTACTTGCTCGCCTCGATGCTGCATTTGTTGCGCTCGAAAAAGCCGGCGCGACAATTGTTGATGTCAAACTTCCTTCGTTGTCGTATGCGCTCACTGCGTACTATCTCATTGCACCTGCAGAAGCGAGCAGCAACCTTGCTCGTTACGACGGCGTGCGTTACGGCAATCGTGTTGCAGCAAACGACATGAACAACATGTATGCCGATACGCGTGCGGCAG
>CAIOHI010000312.1 GCA_903858075.1 uncultured Actinomycetes bacterium | reverse complement strand
TTACATGTGATATTCCGAGTGGAACTGAATGTGAACTAGAGCTTCCGAATGGAAGCACTTACGCGTTCTCTGCGGGCACTCATATTCACACGTGGTGATTCGCCAGCCACTGCTCATTGGTTAGTGATGTCGCGAGCGCCAGTGGCGAGTCCGACTATGACCATGACAACACCGATTGGCAAAGTGAAAAACATAAGCAAGGGAGTAGAGCCGAGGGCCGTACTTTCATTGAATGCATTGTCAACGAAAATTGAAGCCACAAGGCTGAAGAGAAGAGGGGAAATCCCAAGAATCATTCCACCAAGCACAAGTGGCGATCTACGTTTCTTTTGTCTTGATGGTGGAGGCGGCGGAGGCGGCGGAGGAAAACTAGGCAATGCGTTTTTATCTGACATGTGAGAACTCTAACAATCCTGTACCTATGGACAGGTTGATGAAAACTTCTGCAGAAATGGAGCCCAAGAGGGGAATCGAACCCCTGACCTACGCATTACGAGTGCGTTGCTCTACCGACTGAGCTACCTGGGCAGGTAGGGAATCAACTTTACCGACTGCAATGGTCGGCTCATCATGGGTTGCAGAATTTCGGTCAGGAGGTGACTACAACTTTTGCTTTGTGAGATTTGGTCTTGCCCTTTTTCGGAGTGACTTTCATCGTAATGGAGCAGGTTCCGGACTTCAATGTCTTGACAGATGAGCCGCTGACCTTACAGATTTTTGAAGAAGATGGCGCGACGATGATGGACACCTTGGAACTTGACGCCAAAACGATCCGAGCGTTTTTTGCGAGACATGTTCTTGAAATTGTCTTGCCCTTCTTTACGGTGCAATTTGATGTTGGTTGAGTTGGGGCTGTTGTTGGAGTTGTCACAGTCGGCAGTGTCACAGTCGGGGCTGTTGTTGTAGTTGCAACAGTCGTACTTGTAACAACTGGTGCTGCGCATGGCGTGTATCCATCTGTTGATGTCAGACCTGCACTGCATTCTTCTCGCAATGCGATGTTCCCAACAGATGCTGTAGCAACTGTAGCTGCATTCACGTTTTGGTAGCTCAAGGTAAGTGTGTAGAGACCATTAGGCATTCGGCCTGTTGAAGAGATGTTTGCAATCTTTGTCGACACTCCAAGAACATGATTTAACTGCGCCAGTGTTGAACCAGGTGCAAGAGGATCAACTGCTCCCAGGCTGACAGCACCTGCAGTGTCTGAAAGAGACAACTCTCGGAAAGTCGTTGCATCAGTAGAAAGCGCCCATCTCATCTTGACAGAATTTGAAAGGGGTCTTTCGGGCAACGCATATGAAAGCGTCGGGTTTAGTGTTCCAATTTTCCAGGAGCTTGCTTCGATTGGTGAACTGATGATTGGAGTTTGTGTTGAAGATGAAACACACAGGCTGGACCCAGTGACAAAAGTTGTTAATCCAGAAGGACATGGAGTTTGAGTTCTGCTCCGTAAAGCCGAAACAAAATACCCCGTAGATGCAGAAGTGCATGGAATAAATCCATTTGTGAGGTTGTAGCTTCCAAGGCCGCATTGCACCGACAAATTCTCCCAATTCTTGCTTAAGTACGCGCCATTGCTACTGGTGAATCTGACGGCAAAAAGTGAATCTGCATTTAAGGTACGCAATGGTGTTCCTTCTTCGTTGTCCTCACTGCCGGGAACAGTCACACTGGCGATTGGAAATCCGGTAACAGTTGCTGAGTCGTAGAGGGCGTATGTGCCATTCACCGCAGGACCGGTAGTAATTGAACTTACGCTGAGAGCAATTTTTCCATTGGGGTTCCAATGAAGCGAATACGTGGAATCGATGGCCTCTGCACCGTTGTATGGCAAAGCGACGACACGGTTTCCACTGTGTGCTCCACTCGTTTGCAATTGATTTGAAATTTTAGATGAGTCCCAACATAATGAGCTGGCGTCATCGTAGTAATCACTGCAAGCACCTTTCGCCACGACGCGGGTATTGTTCACGTTTGCGGGAACAATGAAGCCCTCAACTACACCAGTGAAGTTGACCGTTGTTGTTTCTCCATGCACTGCCTGGGAAGATACTGCGAAGCTGCCCGCAAGACCAGAAATCACAAGAGCTAGCGAGAGAAATGAGTTGGAAAACTTCTTCATTTCCCGAGGATATCAGTAGAGATTGAACAACTATTTAGATGAAAAATGAGTGTCAATAACTGCTAGTAACTGCATTCTGTTAGATGTCGCCGGGGGCCTTTGGTATTTCAGTGTCGGCGTTTGTCTGGATAATCACCCATGCAACCCATATGAAGAGGAATTGAAAAGGTAAGCGGGCCCATGAAATGAATTGCTGTGAGGCAACTTCGTTGCGCCAGTCCCAGACCATGTAGATATTGGCTGGGTACACGGCGATGAAAAGCCACACTGCAGCAATTGCGCCAGTTCGTCGAGTTGCGGGACGTAGTAACAACACAGCTGTTACAAGCTCGGCTATACCACTTATATATGTCCAAAATGAGGGGCTAGGTGGAAGCCAGGGCGGGACAATGTCGTTAAAAAACGAAGGGGAGGCGAAATGCATGATTCCGGCGAAGCCAAGAAAGAGGGCAAGAACTTTGGCGAGGCGATTCGGGTTCATTCTGCGTTTTCTGAAAGGACGAACTGCAGGGCAGCGTCGGCGGATGGGGAAGGCAGTGACCAAATGAGATCACGCAACAGAATGGCTTCGTTGACATTGAGCGACAGGCGGCGCATGCCTTCGTGAAGTCTGTTGATTGCAGTGACGTAGGCCTCGGGGCGATGAATGTTTGGGTTGCGTGCAAGTTCGTCGCGATAGATGCTGGCAATAGCGGTGAGACCTGAACGCAGTTCGTCGGTGCGGTACCGACGTATCTCGCGCTTATGGCGGTCTTCCAACATTTTCTTTCCGCCACGCTTGACGCCCATGAGTGCAAGTGTCTTTTCGGTGTCAACAACTTCTTGAGCATGTTGATTGCTGAGTGGCTCAACAGCATCGTCGATGAGCGAAAGTATTTGTTCAACAATGGCAGCAACAGTTGCACCAGTGCCGTCGATGCGGCGTGGAAT
>CAIOHI010000311.1 GCA_903858075.1 uncultured Actinomycetes bacterium | reverse complement strand
TTCACGAGCCTGCGAAACTTCGTGTGATTCGGCGGGTCGCTAAATAGCGCGATAGCGGGTTTACGACCAGGGCCTTGACCCCACTGCGATGAGAACACATCAATATTCTTTAATGCAGCAAGCACATCTTCATGACGACTCAACGAGGTGAAATGTGGTTCATGTTCACGAAACTCATGCACAGGGCATTTCTCTCGCAATTCCTTGTGCGCAGCAGCCGGATCTGCCAAAACCTCAGCGCTGAATGGGTTGTAGTGAATATTTTCCATTTGACTGCTCATGAAAGAACCCCCGTCGCCATAGTAAGCCAACCGAGTCACTAGTCTGCGTGGTGGACCAAGGGGGCCTATGAGCGCACTTCAAGACAAATTCGAATACAAATGGATAGTGGCAGTCACATTTGTATTAGGTCTATTCCTCGAAATTATGGACACCACTATTATGAATGTGGCCATACCAACGCTCGAAGAGGAATTCGGTGCTTCGGCGGCCTCTATGGAATGGGTCGTCATTGGCTATCTCCTTGCACTTGCAGTGTGGATTCCTGCTTCTGGTTGGATTGGCGACAAAATTGGCACAAAGAAGACTTTTCTTTTTGCACTATTTCTCTTTACAGCTGCGTCGGCTCTGTGCGGGCAATCGCAAAGTCTTGGTCAACTCATCTTCTTCCGACTTCTTCAAGGTGTTGGTGGAGGCATGCTCGTTCCCGTCGGCACAGCGATGCTCTACCGGTCGTTTCCTCCCGCCGAGCGCGCTCGCGCATCCACCATTTTAATTGTTCCCACCGTTGTTGCACCGGCACTTGGGCCCATCATCGGTGGTGCAATAGTCGACAACTTGTCATGGCGATGGATTTTTTATGTCAACTTGCCCATCGGAGTGATCGGTTTTATTTTTGGAGCACTATTTCTTAAAGAGCACAAAGAACCACAAGCCGGAAAATTTGATGCTCCTGGTTTTGCACTATCGGGTGTTGGTCTAGCTGGAATTCTCTACGCGCTCTCACAAGGGCCAACTCACGGTTGGTTTTCTACACCTGTACTCATCACCGGCCTTGGAGGGCTTGCACTTTTTGCATTGTTGGTAAAAGTAGAACTAACAGTCAAAGAACCGATGCTCGCCTTACGGCTTTACAAAGATCGCATCTTTCGCAATGCCAACATCACCAACACCATGGCGTACGGAAGTTTCGCAGCCTTTCTATTTCTCTTGCCCCAAATGCTGCAGGGCCCATTTGGCGCCACAGCGTTGGAGTCGGGCCTCACCACACTGCCCCAAGCCTGCGGCGTCATTCTCATGAGTCAAATTGTCGGACGCCTCTACCACACCGTAGGGCCACGTCGACTCGTGACCTTCGGTCTTGTTGTTGCAACGCTTGCTTCACTGCCTTTTGCATTTCTTGGCCTTGGCACAAGTATGTGGACAATTCGAGTACTGATGTTTATACGTGGCTGCGGAGCATCATTTTCATTCGTTGGTTTACAGGCTTCCACCTATTCAAATATTGAAGCCCGCGATACCGGCCGAGCATCTTCTATTTTTTCCGCACAGCGTCAAACTTCAGCAGCGCTTGGAGTTGCAATTTTTGCCACTATTTTCATTTCACGCGTCAACCATGCTGCTGCCTCAACCAGCGCACCAGAAGCAGCCATGTCTGGATACCACTCAGCTTTCCTTGGTTCGGTTGCGGTGACAGCACTTGGAGCGATCTACGCATATTTCAATATTCATGATGAAGATGCAGCACCAACTATGCGACCTCGTCCGAAGAAGTTGAAAGTCTCATCGGCGGCGTGACGTCGTTATTCCCGACCGACTCGTTAGAAATCCTGCCGTTTGACGGCAGAGCACAGTTGTTCCCACAATTTTTTGATACATCAATCGCAGAGGAGCACTTCAATGCGCTCATTAGTGAAGTGCCGTGGGAAGAACACCATCTTGTTCTTTTCGGCAAAAAGTTGCCTGAACCTCGTCGCTCCGCATGGATTGCCGACAACGACATTCACTACGTCTATTCAGGTGTAGAGAGAACCGCCCATAACTGGACCCCTGTCTTGACCAGTATCCGTGAAGCCATTACTCACGAAACAGGCCACCCCTTTAATTCCGTGCTTGCCAATCTCTACCGAGATGGAAACGATGCAATGGGCTGGCATTCCGATGATGAGCCCTGCAATGGCCCCGAGCCAGTCATCGCCTCAGTCTCTTTCGGAGCAGAACGTCGGTTTGATTTCCGACATCACACGAGCAAAGAGAAAGTATCGGTCGTTCTACCCCACGGCTCGCTGCTACTCATGAGCGGGCTTTCACAACACTGCTGGCAGCACAGCATCGCCCGAAGTAAG
>CAIOHI010000310.1 GCA_903858075.1 uncultured Actinomycetes bacterium | reverse complement strand
CTTCACTTACGAGAAGAAAAAAGGAGCCACCATGGCAGACGGCATTGTTACTCTCACTAGTTCTACATTCGACGAAACAGTAAATGGTTCAAGCAAACCAATTCTTGTCGACTTCTGGGCCGAATGGTGTGGCCCGTGCAAAATGATTGCTCCCATACTTGCGGAAATTGCTGTTGAGCAAAAAGATTCTCTCGTCATCAGCAAACTCAACGTTGATGAACACGGTGACATTGCTCAGCGTTACAACGTCATGAGTATTCCTACATTGTTGTTGTTCAACAATGGCGAACTTGTGAAGCGCCTCGTTGGCGCAAAAGGCAAGGGCGCACTCTTGCAGGAGTTGTCAGAATTTCTGACCCCTTCCCTCTAACTGCTGGCCAACGCAACGAGACCGTTCGCGATCTCCAGCGCCGACTACGCAGTTGCGGCTTCATTCAACACACTCTCGATGAAGAGAGTTTCTTTTGTGCTGCCACAGAAAAAGCTCTCGTAGAGTTTCAAGCATCGCGCGGCCTACGTACCGACGGTGTATGCGATATAGCCGCGTGGAGCGCACTTGTTGAAGCATCGTGGTCGCTCGGTGATCGCATGTTGTATCTCACTTCACCAAACTTCCGTGGAGACGATGTCACACAACTGCAATCATTGCTCTCACGTTTAGGGTTCGATTGCGGCCGTGTCGATGGCATCTTTGGCCCACTTTTGGCGCACGCCATTAGTGAGTTTCAAAAAAATGCGGGCATCTCTATCGACGGCATTTGCAGTACCGACACGGTGGCCGCGCTCGAGCGCTTAAGTTCTCAAACCGGAGAAGGCCCCGGCATCTCTTCTCTGCGCGACACCGAGCGCTTTCGCGCCACAGGTGATGACAGAAAATTGCGTCGTGTTGTGGTCGGCCAATTTGGTGGGCTCAGCGGAGTAGCCCGCCTCATTTCTCGCGCACTACGCGATGCTCACGAAATTGTGATGTTGGTCGATGAGCCCGATGTTGCCGCACACGTTTTGGCCGCCAATCATTTCCAGGCCGATACCTATATTGGGCTTGAAGCACATGCCGAACACGAGTGCACCATTGCTTTTTATGCAGTGCCCGGCTTTAGTTCCGCAGGTGGAGAACTGCTCAGCAACGCCATCGCCGATGCGCTCCGTGCCGCATTGCCCTCGCTCATTGTGAATTGCGTAGGAATGCGACTTCCTATTTTGCGAGAAACACGCATGCCGGCAGTGATGTGCAGCCTCGGACCCTTCGAGGTCATCACCCAGCACGGCCCCGAAGTTGCTGAAGCTATTGCATCGGTTGCGACGCAGCAGTAATCCACAACCTTGTCCACAGGCAATGCACAAGGTTTTCCCAGTGTTATCCTCAGAGTTATCCACAGGCTGTGTGTAACCTCTAGACGAGGTTGATATCACCCTCGTCTAGACATCAAGACTTTTTGTGGCGCGTCAGGCCTGTTCGGTCATCTTGCGGTAGATCCGTTCTAGATCTTCGAGGTCGGCAAAGTCGATGCCCACCCGGCCGCGCTTCCCATTCATTGCCACCGTCACTTTGGTTGCAAGAAACTCGCTCAAGAGGTTTTCGAGTTCCAACAAACCTGGTGGCCGCAACGCTGGTTTTTTCCCCGTGGGCTGAGCAGGTTCATCTACTTCAACAATGGGCTTCCCACCCTGGCGCTCACGCACCGCGTCTTCAACTGCACGCACCGACCAACCTTCGTCCACTGCACGGCGTGCCAACTGTTCTTGGAATGCACGGTCAGGCGTTCCCAAAATTGCTTTGGCGTGACCAGCAGCTAAGCGACCATCGGCCAACAAGTGTTGAATGCTGGGTGGCAACGTAAGAAGGCGCAAAGCGTTAGTAATAGCCGAACGGCTTTTCCCTACCCGGCTGGCAATTTTCTCATGCGTAAAGGCAAAGTCGTCCATCAACTGTTGATAGGCCGAAGCTTCTTCAAGTGGGGTGAGATCTTGCCTGTGAAGGTTCTCTACCAGTGCTTGCTCGACCGATGCAATATCGTCGGTAGGGCGTACCACGGCAGGAACGGTGGCGAGGCCAGCTCGTGTTGCTGCACGCCAACGCCTTTCGCCGGCAATGAGCTGATATTTTCCATCGGCTATTTGGCGCACCAAGATGGGCTGCAATACACCAATTGCCCGAATGGAATCGGTCAGTTCCGACAACGCGCTTTCGTCGAAATGCACACGTGGTTGATTGGGGTTTGCCTCAATGGATTGCACAGGAACATCGCGTAAAAGAGGGCCGTTGACCCCAGTCGCTGCGCCTACTTCAGTTTTCTCTACAAGGTCGGCTGTAATGAGAGCCCCAAGCCCTTTTCCTAATCCACTTTTACGCGCCACTGACAATCTCCTTTGCTGCTGCCCGATATGCCTTAGCGCCAGAAGAGCTGGAGTCGAAGGTGGTGATGGGCTGTCCAAATGATGGTGCTTCGCTCAAACGCACATTGCGGGGGATCACGGTCTTATAGACACGCTCTCCAAATTTACTACGCAACTCCTCCACCACCTGATCGGCCAAATTGTTACGCATATACATCACGCACAAAAAGGTGGGGTCGGGGAGGTTGGGGTTCAAGTTCTTGCGAATGAGGTGCAGGTTCTTCAACAAGATCTCAATGCCTTCCAGCGGAATGTATTCCGTCTGAACCGGCGTGATGATTTCTGTTGCTGCAGTCAGTGCGTTTACCGTGAGCAAGCCAACCGACGGTGGGCAGTCAATGAGGATGTAGTCCCACTGGTCGGCAACGGGAGCAATGGCGTTGCGCAAGCGACCCTCACGCCCAAAGGCCGATACGAGCTCAATTTCCGCTCCGGCCAGGTTGATGTTCGACGGAACAATAAAGAGGTTTTTCACTGCAGTGGGTTCCACCGCATCTTCCAGCGGCACCTCTTGAATGAGCACGTCATAGATGGTGTTCTCAAGATCGCGAGTATCGATGCCCAGCGATGAGGATGCGTTGCCCTGCGGGTCGAGGTCGATGATGAGGGTCCGTAACCCCATCTCGGCAAAACAGGCGCCGAGGTTGACCGTCGAGGTGGTCTTCGCTACGCCACCTTTATTGTTGGAAACAGCGATGATGCGGGGTCCCGTTGCAGAGGTTGACATGCCTCCATATTACTCCCGTCTGCCTCAATGGTGGGTGGATGGGGAAATAAAATGTTCCACGTGGAACATCGTTTTTGCTCAATAACTCCCTGTTATTGCCCAGTTGACCCCCATTTTCGCCAAGAATGGATGTTCCACGTGGAACATTGGGGATCTTTTTCAACGCTCCGTTTTTTTGGTGAAGCGCGCCAGGTGCAGTATCAACTCCGGCCCCTCGAGCCCGGCGCCCTCAACCACTGCCTGCTCCCAGCGGCTGGTGTTGCCTGCTGGTGGCTCACTCAAGAGCACGGTTCCACCGGGTCGCACGAGTGCCGCCGAGTACTTGAGGGTTGTTTCGTGTGGGCCAAATCCGCGCGACATCGCGGCATCAAAAGTTTCTATCCACTCGTCTTGTCGGGTGAGTGCACCAACGTCGGCACATACCACGTGCACCCGGTCACCCCACCCCAACGACACAATGGCGCGCTCGAGTGCGTCGGTGCGTTTTCCTCGACGGTCAACCAAGGTGATCTCTAACTCGGGTCGCAACTCGGCTACCACCAAACCAGGGACTCCCGCTCCTGAACCAAGGTCAACCACACGCCGACAAGAGTCGGGGAGGGCAAAAGCAAACGCACCGGCGTGCTCAATCACTTCGCTAATAGGGCGAAGGCCAAGCGCGCCGATGCGTTGTGCGTCGGTCAAGATCTCGTGAACGGTACGCGCCACGAGAAGTGTCTTACTCGCCAGACTGTGCTGGCTCTACCACAATTTGACGATATGGGTCATCGCCACGTGAGCGGGTGACCACGCCAGTCTGTTCAGACAAGGCATCGTGCACTACTTTGCGGTCGGCAGACGCCATTGGCTCAAGAACGCGGGGCTGGCCCGACTCCACTACTTCGCCCGCTACTTTCAGGGCAAAACGGGTGAGTGCATCGCGGCGGCGCTCACGGTAACCAGCAACATCTACGCGCAAGCGTGTGTCGTGATCGCCCAAGCGACGCTGTGCGACCACTCGTGTGAGGTCTTGCAGTGCCAAGAGTGTGTTGCCACGTGGGCCCACCAAGAGGCCAAGATCGTCGCCGTTCACTTGTGCTTCAAGCTCTTCGCCTTCGCGCTCTACAACCACTGTTCCGACGAGACCAAATGCATTGACAACACCCGTGAGGAAGGTGACTGCCTGAGCGCTCACCAATGCGGGGTCGACCGGGTCGCCCTTTGGACGATCGTCATCGCGTGGTTCACGAGGTTCACGTGGTGGGCGGCGATTACCTTCGCCGGCAGGTTTTGCCTGGCGGGGACGGTCGTTATTGCGGCCACGAGAGTTTGAACGCTCGGGGCGTGCTTCGCCCGAGGTCTCCTCGGTGCTGTTGGTCTTTTCGCCAGCAGGCTTGCGGCGTGGGTTACGACGCTCTGTTTTCTGGCGAGCTTGCGTAGGGCGAACGCGAGCACGCACGCGAGCTTCGCCGCGTGTACGCCCAAACAAACCCTGTGTTGGCTCTTCCAAAATATCGAATTCGGCGTCGTCTTCGGCTACTCCCAATGCGTCGAGAGCGGCGTTCTTTGCTTCGTCGATACTACGACCTGTTGTTTCTACCCATTCCATGACTTCATCCTTCGTTCTGTGTTCACGTTAATTATTAGACTTTTAGTTTATTTATTGCGCTTCGATGGCGGAATTGGTCGCTGTGGACGACCGCTTGGCGCAGGCTTATTCTTCGACGGGGTCACACGTTTGCTTTGCACTGGTGCTGGCTTGTCGACCTTGTCGGGCTTCAGACCCTTGCCCTTTTGGTCTTTTGCCATATCGCTCGCCACTTTGCTCGCTGCTTGCGCCTGGCGGCCAATAGCGCCGTCGTGGCCATAGAAACGCTTGGTGATGTACCACTGCTGCAAGATACGAACAACGGCTTGAGTGAAGTAGTAGATGACGAGCCCGGTGGGCAAAAACACCTGAAACACAGCGAATGCCACAGGAAGGTACTGCATGATTTTGGCCTGCAATGGCGACATGGAGGCGCTGGTGGTGCGCGACGCAATCATCCTTTGCTGCACAAAGAAAGTAAAAGCCAGCAACACAATCATGAGGGCATACGGAATGCCCTTCACGAAGTCTTCACCCATCACTTTGGCAGGAGTCTTGGCAAGGTCGAGACCAAAAGCGAGCATCTCTTTTGACTTGTCGAGGGCTAGGTAGAGCTCTGAATTTTTGGCGATATAGCTGGGTTTAAAGGTTCCGTCATCGCCGAATTTCGACAAGCCGTTGAGTACGCGGAACATAATGATGAACACAGGCAATTGCGCAATGAGCGGCAAGCACGAGGCCAATGGGTTCACCTTGTGCTCTGAATAGAGCTTCATCATTTCTTCGTTTAATTTTTGGCGGTCGCTCTTATAAAGCCCCTGCAACCTGCGCATTTCTGGCTGCAACCGTTGCATTTCCAACATGCCCTTGGTGCTCTTGAGCGTGAGCGGGGTGAGGAGCAACATGATGGAGACGGCAACTAATGCAATGGCGAATGCATAGTTGTGGACCAAGCCATAAAAAACGCTGACGAGCCAGGCTGCTGCTTGAAACATTTTTCTACTTTCCTAACAGTTCATGTGTGTGAGATGTGTGTACTTCGGGCACTGGGTCGAAACCCGATGGACCAAAGGGGCGGCACCGCAGCAACCGCTTGGCGGTGAGCCAAAACCCGCGGGTGGTGCCATGAAGCGCGAACGCTTCGTGGGCAAAAGAAGAGCAAGAAGGGGAGAACCGACACGGTGAGGGCCGACCCGACCGAGCTCCTTGGTAAAACTCAATTGCCGACAGACAACGCTCATTGAAGGTGCGCTTGGTCATGAGACCTTCTGTTTGGCGGTAGTGATGAGTTGCAACATGGTGTTGGTGAGTTCCTGAAACGACAATGCGGTGGCTTCTTTGTGTGCCCCAATGAGGTAATACCCCGGAACCAATTGGCTCGTATTTGCCGACAAAATCTCTCTCATTTGGCGCCGAATGCGATTTCGCACGACGGCCGAACCGGTGTGGCGCCCTAAGGCGTAAGCCACACATGGCTGAGAAAGAGCAGGGTCAACAAGCACGGAACACCACACAGAGCCCACGCGCACACGAACACCTTCACGCCCTAAACGGCGAAAAATAGCGTGTTCGTGAATGCGTCCGATCAAGCGGAGAGGCGGTAGCGGCCCTTGGCGCGGCGGTTTTTGAGAATTTCACGACCTG
>CAIOHI010000309.1 GCA_903858075.1 uncultured Actinomycetes bacterium | reverse complement strand
TGCTGGTGTGGGTGGTGAGGCCACTTCTGGTGGTGTGACTCCTCGTACGGTTGCTGGTGCACCAACTGGTGTTGCTGGTACTCCTGGTGATCGGACAGTGAATTTAACGTGGAGCGCACCTGTTGATACGGGTGGTGCAGCAGTTACTGATTATGTGGTGCAGTATTGCACGACCGAGTGCACCACGTTTGTTGATGCGGTGTCGTCTGCAACATCGGCAACGGTGACGGGGTTGACGAATGGTACGGGTTACACGTTCCAGGTTGCTGCGGTGAATGCTGCGAGAACGGGTGGTTATTCTGCTCGGTCGAGCGAGGTCACCCCACGCACCGTGCCAGGCATACCTACTAATGCAACAGCAGTAGCCAACAACGTTGGTGGGGTAAAAATTGATTGGAGCGCACCAACATCTAATGGAGGTGCAGCAATTAGCGATTACCAAGTCACCATTTGTGCTGCTACTGACTGCACAAATTATGGCGTCAATGTTTCTACTGGCAATCAGTTGACCTATACGGTTCCAGAAACACCAACACGCACCATGGTGGGCTACAGGTGGAGCTTCCTTGTTCGTGCGGTCAACGTGGCTGGTCCCGGCGCTCAAACAGCGCTCATTGGGCCAGTAGATCCAAAGCGGGTTGCCAATGCTCCTTCCAATGTTGTTGCAACTGTTAATAACACGGGTGGAGTTGGTGTCACATGGTCAGCACCGAGTGCAAATGGCGCAAATATTTCTGACTACATCGTGCAGTACTGCACCGGCGGCACATGCACCACCTACGACGACGGTGTGTCGGCGACTGCCTCAGTATCTGTTATTGGGTTAGTGAAGGGAATCGCGTACACCTTCAAGGTCGCTGCAGTGAATACCGCTGGAACAAGTTCATACTCGGTTCCATCAAATGAAGTCACACCGCGCAGCGTGGCGGAAGCTCCAACGAATGCCACTGCTACAGCAAACAACACTGGCGGGGTAGTGGTGTCGTGGACCGCACCCACCGACAACGGTGGGGCGGCTATAACTGACTACACCGTTCAATCATGTGTTAGTGGTACGTGTACTTCATTTGCTCACAGCCCGGTCTCAATTGCAACATCGCAAACAGTGACTGGCCTAACTAAGGGAACGGCATACACGTTCAAAGTCGCGGCAGTGAATGCTGCCGGAACGAGTTTGTTTGCCAATGCCGCCGCCGCTGCTACACCTCGTGCGGTTACTGGCGAACCTACCGATCTTGTGGGCACACCTGGAAATGCACAAGTAGCTCTTACGTGGAGAGCTCCTTCTGCAACAAATGGTTCTGCAATCTCGAACTACATCGTGCAGTCATGCATCAGCACCACGTGCTCAGTAGTTGCCCGCGATGTGTCTGCAACGGCATCGCAAATAGTCACAAGCCTCAGCAACGGTACGACCTACACCTTCAAGGTCGCTGCAGTGAATGAGGCGGGAACCAGCAGCTACATCACCTCACTTGGTTACACGCCGCGTACAGTTCCAGACGCTCCTACCAGTGTGACGGCAGCAGCCGACTCGACTGGCGGCGTCGTTGTTTCATGGACTGCTCCGCAGTTCAACGGTGGCTCAGCAATTACCGACTACACGGTGCAGTCGTGCTTAAACACAACATGCACCACATTTACACGTACCGCCTCCACAAGCACTTCGGCAACGGTGACGGGCCTCACAAAGGGCACCTCGTATACCTTCCAGGTTGCTGCAGTGAACATTGCGGGAACCGGCTTGTTTGCGAAGGCCAGTGGCTCTGGTGCCACGCCACGTGCGGTACCTGGTACTCCTACGAATCTTGCTGGTGTTGTTGGTAATGCTCAAGTAGCTCTTACATGGACTGCTCCAGCAAACAATGGGGATGAAATTTCCGACTATGAAGTGAAGTGGTGCTTAGGTGCATCGTGTACAGCCTTTGCCCATACCGCATCTGCTGACACTTCTATAACGGTGAATAATCTCACCAATGGTTCGGCGTATACCTTCCAAGTTGCAGCGAAGAACGCTGCGGGAACCGGTACCGCTGTTGTCTCGGGTTCACTGACTCCGCGTACTGTGCCAACGGCACCGCTTTCGGTACTGGGAACTGTAGGCAACCAGCAAGTAGCACTGTCGTGGAATGTGCCATCAAGTAATGGTGGCGCTGCCATTACCGACTACATCGTGCAGTCTTGCACGGGCGGAACGTGCACAACATTCAACGATGGAACGGGGACAGTAACTTCTGCCACCGTTACGGGCCTCACCAATGGCACGGCATATACCTTCCAGGTTGCTGCGAAAAACATTGCAGGCGATAGCCCGTACTCCACGGCGTCTACATCTATTACTCCTCGTACAGTTCCCGATGCGCCAACTGCAGTAACGGCAACTGCCGATAATACGGGCGGCATTGATGTTTCATGGTCGGCGCCTTCCAACAATGGTGGTGCTTCCATTACTGACTACACATTGCAGTCATGTATCTCATCTACATGTACAACGGTGTCACGTTCGCTATCAACCGATACATCAACCAAAGTGTCGGGGCTCGTGAAGGGCACGGCGTACACCTTCCAAGTTGCTGCAGTGAATGTGGCCGGAACCAGCCTGTACTCGACGAAGTCGGCAGCAGCCACACCTCGTGCGGTTGCTGGTACTCCTACCGACATTGTTGGTGTGGTGGGCAATACTCAAGTAGTTCTGACTTGGACAGCCCCAGTAGCTAATGGAGCGGCAATTACTGACTATGTGGTACAAGCATGCGCTGGTTCATCGTGTTCAACATTTGCGCACAATGCATCGGCTGTCGCTGGAATCACAGTGACCGGGCTGACGAATGGCACGATATATACATTCAAAATTTCTGCTGTGAACCTTGCAGGTACTGGTAGTGCAGGAACTTCATCTGCTTACACGCCACGCACGGTGCCAAATGCCCCAACAAATGTTCGAGCAGTTCCAGACAACACAACTGGTATTGATGTTTCATGGACTGCGCCAGCAAACAATGGTGGCTCAGCAATCACTGACTACGTCGTTGAATACGCAACCGAGAACACCGAATATGTTGTGTTTGCCGATGGAGTAAGTACGGGAACTTCAGTGAAGGTCACCGGACTTACCCAAGGTGTTGAGTACACATTCCGTGTAGCTGCGAAAAACATTGCAGGACAGGGTGCGTACTCTGGTGAAACTGCATACGCAAAAGCAATAGCGCGCACCAAGCCAGGTAAACCAACTGCAAGCGTTTCCTCTACTATTGACGGGGCGGTCAATGTTGAATGGAAGTTTGAGACTTCACAAACTAATGGTGGCGCAGAAATCGAAGAATTCAATGTGGAATGGGCACGAGTAGGCACGAACACGTGGAGTAGTCAATCTTCTGACGAACAAACAATTCGCCTTGAGGGTCTGAGCATCGGCCTCCAATACAAGTTCCGCATCACTGCAACAAATGCCGCAGGAACTTCCGAAAAGTCAGCAGAAGTAGTGGCTATCCCATATATTCCACCACAGAGTCCAACGAATCTCAGTGCGACCGTGACTGAAGAGGGAATTGTCACTTTGTCATGGAAAGCACCTGTCGATACGGGTGGCAATGCGCTGACCCAGTACTTCATAGGGTTCTGTACGGGAATAGTTGAATCATGCAAGAACAGAACAACTATCAAAGTTGGCAGCAATGGGATCCTTACAACTTCCATAACATTCCGCGAACTTGCGGGAACCTATACCTACTATGTAGCGGCAGCAAATGATGCCGGACGTGAAGATTGCGCTGATCTTAAGAAGATTAAATGTGGTGCATCGGTGCGAGTTGTTGTCGGAAGCGACGACGACTCCGATTAATCTGATTAAGGTTTTCATATGAAAGCTGCTGTGTTGCGTTCCGGTCACATGGTGGTCGACACTTTCGCCGAGCCAGTTCCTGGTGAAGGCGAAGTGTTGGTCGCTGTCCATGCCTGCGGTATCTGTGGATCCGACCTGCATTTTGTGCATCATGGTGCAAACTTCCTTGCCTTGACGAGCGAAATGAATGGTGTAACAAAGAGGCCACCGGTCGATCTCTCGCGTGATGTGCACATGGGCCATGAGTTTTGTGCAGAAGTTTTAGAGTGGGGCCCGCGCACAACGGGGCCAAAACCAGGAACTCTTGTTACCTCAATGCCCGTGCTTGTTCGCAACGGTGAGCGCCAGAGCTTGTCGTTTTCCAACAGTGTTGCTGGCGCCTATGGCGAGCGCATGGTGCTATCAAATGAACTTCTTGTTCCGGTACCTACGGGTGTAACCACAGTAAATGCTGCGCTCACTGAGCCACTGGCAGTAGGTCTACACGCGGTCAATGCATCTGGCATCAAGCCTGGTCAAAGTGCCGTAGTAATTGGCTGTGGACCCGTCGGGCTCACTCTTATTGCTTGTTTGAAGAACATAGGTATTTCACCAGTCATTGCTTCCGACTATTCCCCAGCGAGGCGAGCAATAGCTAAACAAATGGGAGCCGATGTTGTTGTTGACCCCAGAGAGCAAGATGTTGTCTCTGCGTGGCAACAACACGATGGCAAACAGTCGCTCGTTGTATTCGAAGCAGTAGGTGTGCCAGGCCTCATTAATACCGTGATGCGTGATGTACCGCGAGAAACAAAAATTGTTGTTGTTGGTTTATGTATGGAGCCCGACACTTTCCAACCAGTATTTGGTGTCTTAAAAGAACTCACATTGCAGTTTGTTGTTACCTATAGCCCAAAAGAATTTGAACAAGCAATGCATCTCATTGCAGATGGCACCATTGATGTTTCTCCAATGGTCACTGGCCAAGTGGGGCTAAACGATATAGCACAAGCATTTAAAGATCTGTCACACCCAGATCAACACACCAAAATTATGGTGATGCCTCTTATGGCATAATAAGTAGATGTCATCTACTCCCGTCTCAGTTTCGCGTGATGTTTCAGCAACACCAGAAGAAGTGTGGAAACTCATTACCGATCTTCCACGAATGGGTGAGTGGTCGCCTGAAAACCGCGGTGGTACTTGGGTAAAAGGTGCTACCGGTGCCGCGCTAGGTGCGCACTTCGCTGGGAAAAATAAAAACGGCAAGAAATCTTGGAATACAAAAGTGGTAGTGAATGCCTGTGATGAGCCTCATAAGTTTTCGTTTGCCCTCACCGTGATGGGTGCAAATTGGTGTGACTGGGTTTTTGAAATTGAACCAACAGCAAGCGGCTCACGTGTCACACATAGTTGGGTTGACCACCGAAAGACATGGCAAGACAAGTTGGGCAAGTTGGTCAGTGGAGTCTCAGATAGAGCAAGCCACAACAAGGCAAATATGGAAGTAACTCTCGAGCAATTAGCGCAAGCGCTGAACGCCTAAGGTTGACTCATGACTCTTGTACAGCTTTCAAAAGACTCCATCGACCTCGGCATTGTGGTGAGCGATGCCGACAAGGCACTGGCCTTTTACCGCGATCTTTTGGGCTTCCCTTTGCAAGGTGAAATGCCCATGCCAGGTGGAGCAAAAATGTACCGACTCTTGTGTGGCACCTCGCTTCTCAAAATTATTCACGCCCCTAGCGATTTGTCAGGAGCGGCGAAGGGTGGCATTACCGGGGCACTCGGACTCCGCTATTTCACCATGTACGTCACCAATTTGCAGGAAATTTCCGATAAGTGCGCCGCCGCTGGCTACAACGTGGCCATTGCGCCGGTCACTATTCGCCCAGGGGTCACCATTGCCATGGTGGAAGACCCCGACGGCAACTGGGTGGAGTTCCTAGAGACCTCTGCGACATAAATAAGGGGCATTTTGAGAAGTGCCTGACGTAGTGTGAGGGGAGACATTCACCCCTATAAGGAAACACGCCATGCCAAAAGACATCATGCAATCTCACAAATTGGCCAACGTGTTGTACGACATTCGTGGCCCAGTGCTCGATGAGGCCAAGCGCCTTGAGGCCCAAGGTCATCGCATCATCAAATTGAATATTGGCAACCCTCAACCTTTTGGTTTTGAGACGCCACCAGAAATTTTGGTTGAAGTTGTACGTAACTTGCCCACGTCACAGGGCTATTCCGATTCACAGGGCTTGGTATCTGCTCGCACAGCCATTGTCCAGCATTACCAGGAACGTGGCATCGATATCACCGATGTTGACGATGTATGGCTTGGCAATGGTGTGAGCGAACTCATTCAGGTTGCTCTCAATGCGCTACTCGACGAAGGCGACGAAGTGCTCATTCCCGCACCTGACTACCCACTGTGGACTGCAGCAACCAGCTTGTCGGGTGGCAAACCTGTGCATTATCTGTGCGATGAGTCGAGTGGCTGGATGCCCGACATTGAAGACATGCGTTCGAAAATTACGAAGCGCACAAAAGCAATTGTCATCATTAACCCGAACAACCCAACAGGTGCTGTGTACACCCCTGAAGTGTTGCGGAAAATTGCTGACCTCGCAGTAGAGCATGGGCTCATTGTGATGGCCGATGAAATTTACGACAAAATTTTGTACGACGATGCTGTGCACACCACCTTTGCCGTTATTGCTCCCGATGTATTCACCATCACGTTTAACGGTTTGTCGAAGGCATATCGCCTAGCGGGCTTCCGTTCAGGTTGGATGGTCATGACCGGACCACGTCGGCATGCAGCGAGTTACATTGAAGGCATCAGCATGCTCACCAACATGCGGCTTTGTGCCAACGTGCCTGCACAACATGCAATTCAAACCGCATTAGGTGGCCGTCAAAGTATTCGCGATTTAGTTCTTCCTGGTGGACGATTGCTTGAACAACGCGATGCTGCAGTCAACACTTTGCACAGCATTCCTGGGGTGACGTGTGTTGAGCCGAAAGGTGCGTTATATGTTTTCCCACGCCTCGATCCCGAGGTGTATCCCATTGTGGACGACCGCAAGTTTGTGCTCGATTTTCTGCGTGCCGAACGCGTGCTCGTCGTTCAGGGAACCGGTTTTAACTGGCCTACTCCCGATCACTTGCGCATAGTTACATTGCCGTGGGCTGCAGACTTAGTTGAGGCAATTGAGCGCCTCGGCAACTTTTTGTCGACCTATCAGCCCTAAGGCTGCACACTTACTAACAGTTCAGTGCTGCAGTGAGATGAGCAAATAATTCGTCGTAGGTATTAAGCGCAGGAAACTGTGGGAACTCTGCGGTGATGTTGCTTGGGGCATGAAAGAGAAACCCAGCATCTGCTGCGCTAAGCATTGCGGTGTCGTTGTATGAATCGCCTGCGGCGGCAACGCGGTAGTTGAGGCCCTTGAATGCATTCACCGCGTGTCGTTTCTGGTCGGCTTGGCGCAATTCGAAATCGATAATGCGATCGTTTTCCACAATGAGGCGATGACAAAAAAGCGTTGGCCAATTCAGCAGTTTCATGAGCGGGCGACCAAATTGTTCAAACGTGTCAGAAAGAATGATGACCTGTGTTCGCG
>CAIOHI010000308.1 GCA_903858075.1 uncultured Actinomycetes bacterium | reverse complement strand
CGCAGTGGTGATGGTCAGTTGACCGTCTCCACTGCGAAAGCCCTGCGTATGACGCACAAAAACCACGTTGCTAGTGGTCCAACTAGAACCCCCGCCGCCACCGCCATACTGTGAACCACCGTCGCCGCCCCAGTAGCCGCCACCACCTCCACCGGCACTCGAGACTCCTGCTCCACCAAGACCCAGTGCATTGCCTGACGATTGTGTGCCAGCGGCACTACGTGCGTTCCCACCATGTGCGCCACCATCAATTGCAACGAGCCCACCACCAGCTCCGCCATTTGCCCATTGAGTTGCTCCGCCACCGCCGCCAGCAACCAAAATTCTGCGCGACAACCCGAGTGCAGGATTGGAGTGCAAGACAGCTCCATCGACAACTGCAGTAGCAACATTCGCATTTGTTTTTGCATAGCTAAACGTGTTCGTTGTTACTGCGGTCACCGTGTAACTGCCGTCGTAGGTTGCGCCAAGTCCGGTGACAACAACAACGATGCCAACAGCGAAACCGTGAGCCACCGTTGTTGTTAGGGTCGCGACATTACTGGTCAACACTGCATTCGTGACTGCTAGACCCCGACGTATATCGGTTGCGCCACCGCCGCCACCTTGTGTACCAGTACCGCCGCCGTTACGACCACCTACGGTATTTTCCTTGTAAGAGAAAGGAAAGTGGCTCCCGCCAGCTCCGCCGACATAAATGAACAGAGTTTCGCCCGGCGTCACAGGAACCGAAGCTTGGACTCTTCCGCCTCTGCCGCCCGTGTACGTAGTGACATGCGCCCCTAAGGCACCTTGCGCATCAACTTGAATTTGCGTGACTCCTGCTGGAACTTTGTAGGTGTGCACCCCATCGTTGAAATCAAATGATGTTTGCACTCCAAATCGCCCCACAACAGTGGAAGCCGCAGAAAAACTCGATAAACAACTCGCGCCACACGCCTGCGTTGCGTCTGTGTAGAACGCAGCAATTTTGTAGTAATAGTTTTGACCAAGAATGAGATTGTTTGTGCGCTGCACTAAACCAGTTGGAGTCACTGCAGTTGTAAGCACTGCTGTTCCGCTCAATGCGTAAGTGAAAGTTCTTGCTGTCGGAACTGACGCCACCACAAAAGTGCCATTGAATATTGAATCAACTCCGGTGACGGCAACTTCTTGACCCACCGACAAACCATGATCGCTAGACGTCGTCAACGTGGCAACTGTTGTGGTCATTGCCTTCGAAGAAATCGCAATCGGATTTCCTGAATGAGTGAACGATGTTGTTGACCCGCCAGCCACATCAAATTGATAGACAATGTTCGACGGGTCAGTTCCCCACTTGATGCGATACCCGGTGACGTCGTTGACAGGCGGGGCAACCCACGTCAACTCAGTCGTGCGCGACCACCCTGTACCCACAAGTTGTGTTGGTGTAGGCATCGTTGTTGTTTGAGGAAGCGAGACAGTGATGCTTCCGTTACCGCTCGCATTGATTACTCCACGTGTATGTACAACGCCATAAATTCCTGCCGCCGTGTACGACGAACCACCACCGCCACCTGCATATTGTGCGCCGCCGCCGCCGCCCCAATACCCACCGCCGCCGCCGCCGGCGTTTGATGTTCCTCCCGCACCTACACCGAGCGCACTGCCCGCCGATTGTGTACCAGCAACTCCACCAGCATTACCGCCATACGCACCGCCAGCAGAAGCAACGAGTCCGCCCCCATTGCCGCCAGTTGCCCAGGAAGTTGCTCCGCCGCCGCCGCCTGCAACCACAATTCTGCGCGCCCAGCTTGAAGCGGGTAACGCTTGAATCACACTTCCAGCGGCAGTAACCGATGCATCGGCAATACCCGCACGCGCATAGGTAAAGCGCGTTGTTGTTGGCACTGCAACAACTGTGTAGGTTCCGTCGAACGCTGCATCCACGCCAGCAACTACGACCGAGTTTCCTACTGCAAACCCGTGAGCACTTGCCGTTGTGATTGTTGCAGTTCCCGATACCAAAGCTGCTGTGGCAAGCGGTATTCCTCGACGAATATCAGATGCTCCACCACCACCTAACCCAGGCGCTATTCCATTTGCACCGCCATTCCACCCACCAGTTGAAGCAGAGTTTGCAGCACCAACAAACATAAAGAGAACTTCGCCCGCAGTGACAGGAACAACAGCTTCAACACGGCCACCATTACCCGCAGCAAACCCAGCAGCGGCACCGCCGCTACTGCCATTTGCCTCTACGCGCAATGAATCGACACCAGCAGGAACTACGTACGATTGCACGCCACCGGTATATGCGAATGATGTGCTTGAACTGAATTGGGTTTGCGCAGAAACCACACTAGAAAATGCACCGACGCAATAGTCGGCGCACGACTGTGCATTGTCTGTATACATATATGCAATTTGGTAGTAATACGTTTGCCCAATTGCTAAAGATTGTGACTTTTGTGCCGACCCAGCAATAGTTAATGCTGCTGCCGTTACATTCGCTGACACTCGGTCGTATGTGAACGTTGTCAGAGTTTTGCTCTTCACAACGTACGTGCCGTCAAAAATGACATCGATTCCGCTCACAAATACCGAATCACCAACAGCCAAACCGTGAGCAACCTCTGTTGTGAGGGTTGCGACATTAGAGGTCAGTGCCTTGTTCATCACACGAACCGGATTCCCCGAATGAATAAAACTTTGTGTAGATGGTCCGGGCACAATGAATTGATTAGTTAATGCAGTGGGTGAAGTTCCCCATTTCACAACCGAACGCAAAACCGAGGTGTCAGTTGTGGGCGCCCACTTCATCGAAACAGAACGCACTCCCGCGTTGACCACAAAGCCTGTTGGGCTCGACGGAGCAGCAGCTGCGCCAACAACTGGGTCCATACACGTAGTCACCGCATCGAGAACACACGTGTCTTGAGGCGTCGTTCCTGCTGCAGTATTCACCCGTAATGCACTGCGCAACTCATTGACCGACAAAGTTGGAGTTGCAGAAAGCATGCGAGCCACAACACCTGACACATGGGCAGCAGCCATTGAGGTTCCCTGCCGATACGCGTAACTTTCAGCAACTGGTTCGCGCACACCAGTGTTGGAGAGAGAGTAAATACCAAGGTCACCACTGGCATTGAGATCTCCGCCCGGAGCATAAACAGCTACACCCTCACCGAAGTTTGAATAGACGGCACGTTCGCCCGTTGCATCAGTCGCGCCTACTGCAATGACATTGTTGCAATTGGCCGGCGAGTAATCACGCACATCGCTGTTGGCATTACCTGCAGCGACAACAACAACACTTCCATTTGCTGTTGCCATATCAATTGCCGACTGCAGAGTTTCACTGCACTGACTGCGCGAAGAAATAGACAAGTTAATGACTCGCGCAACGTTTGTGTTGTCGGGAACACCCGACACGTGACCACCCGATGCCCAAATAATTCCAGCTGCTACGTCTGACGAAAGCCCGCCATTCCAACTCAGCGCACGAATGGGCAAAATGCTTGCTGCGGGTGCAACCCCTGCAATACCGAGCCCGTTATTTGATTGCGCACCGATAATGCCTGCTACGTGCGTTCCGTGCCAGCTACTTGTGCGCACAGGCGCCACGTCGCGCCAATCACCTGGGTCGGCAGGGTTGGCATCCCACCCTGGAACGCCGAAATTCTCTGAGTCGACATAGTCGCCGTCAAAACTGACCACGCCACCAACTACCCCTCGAGGAGCCGCTAATTCAGAGCGATCACTGACGAAGTCATAACCCTCAAGTACGGGTTGAGGCATGTCGGCGTGGGAAGTGCTGCCCGAATCGACGACGGCGACCACAACCCCTTCGCCCTCCGTGCCAGCCGGAAGCAATTTCTCCACACCAAAGTCGCTCCACAAGTTCCACTGACGCGGGGCGTACTCAGGGTCGGGTGCTACTTCTGATGTGGTGAAGATGTCGTCAGCTTCAGCCCATGCCACCCGTGGGTCGGCCTCCAACGTATTGATAATTTCGGCAGCTACTTCAGTGGTTACCGCTTCACTAATTTCAACCGTGTGTACTCCACTACCGAGGTCTGTGAGCGGAGTTAACTCCAAGCCTTCAACAGCTTCGGAACCTGTTGCAATACCTTCCACTTCAGTTGCATCAACGCCATCGTTGTACTTCACAATGAGTTGACCAACAACTCCGTCAACACCACTTGTTGGCGTTACCAGCAACGGACCAACCACTACGCTCGCACCAAAATCATTACGGGCAATAACACTGACTTCATATTCTTTTCCGTTAATGAGGCCCGATACAGACGCACTACGCGCAGGTGCAGTTACTTTGACAACAACATCACCAGGAGTCACCGTTACTTCAAATGAAGTTGACGCATTGTTGTCTTGTGTTGTTTCAGTCGCTAATGCATCCCACTCCACTTCTATTCCATGATCTGATGCTCGAACGCTCACATTCGTCGGAGCGCTCGGACACGCAGAAGCGATAGTGGCAACATCTGCAGCAACCATTTCAGAACAACTAATGTCGGCCGCATTTGCCGACGTTGCGGCGAGGGGAATAAAGGAAAAGAGCGCAGCAAAAAGCAGCGAGACGCCCGCCAGAAGGTGTGTTGGAATTCGCCATCTGCGATGTGAAAATGACCCGCTACTCATGACCTATGAATTCTATAGGTAACAGATTTTTTCAATAAATTAGCGACGAAACTAAGTCTCAACTAGACCTTGAGGTTCTGACTACAACACATTGTTTATTGAGCTTCCCGCACTCTCTGCCACCGTGAATGACAGAGATACCTGCCAAACTGACCCCATGTCGGGGGGCGCAACAAAAACAGCTGTGCCACGATTAGCCGTTATTGGCCTCGCCACTTCCATGCTCGGCATGGCCGCCCTACCTTTTGCCGTGACCGGCACCAACTTGGCCATTCCGCTCATCAAAGAAGACTTTGGTTCCAGCCTTGCTGCGTTGTCGTGGACCTTGTCGGGGTACTCCATCATCATCGCTGCACTCACCATGTTGGGTGGAGTCATTTCGGTACGCATCGGCACGTTGCGCGCGTTTCAAATTGGCATTGGCATTTTTGTTGCAGCATCTGCCGTGTGTGCATTTGCACCGAACATTGCAGTGCTCATTGCCGGACGAATATTTCAAGGAATGGGTGGCGCACTAGTTGTACCTGCATCCATTTCAGTTGCACTTGTTGGTTGGCCAGAAGAGCGACGCGCATTTGCTATAGGTGTGTGGACGGGCGCATTCCCAATCGGGTCATCTGCCGCACCCATTGTTTCTAGTGCACTTATTACTGGTGGTCAGTGGCGTTTCGTATTTGCTGTTCCACTTGCGCTTGGTGTCATCACTCTCGGGCTCTCTGTACTCATTCGAGGACAGGCACAGTTCGCAGCAAGCAATGACGCCACAGATGGCCTCCCCGACTTTGCAGGAATGCTTATGGGAACAGTGTCGACTGGGCTTCTTGCGCTCGGGCTTGTTGAAGGTAATACCTGGGGTTGGACCAACGTAAAAACACTCATTGCTTTTGCCATTGCAGCCTTGTTGATACCGCTCTTAATTAGCCGTTCAGGCAAGCACAAACGGCCATTTCTCCCCGTCAAACTCTTTCGCGTACCCACCTTTCGCATTGCCAATATTGCCAACGTCTCTGTTTCCATGATCGGCATGGCCGTATGGCTCGTATGGCCTCTTGTGCTTGGTGGGTTATGG
>CAIOHI010000307.1 GCA_903858075.1 uncultured Actinomycetes bacterium | reverse complement strand
GTGCCCGTCTGCATACATGATGAAGCAGTAGTCACCCAGCCCACCGCGACGTGTTGGTCGTGAAAGTAACTGAGACAAGTTAATACGTCGAGCAGCAAACTCTTGCAAGATAGACAACAAACTGCCCGGTTCGTCAGCACGCTGAAAAACCACAAGCGCTGTGCGATCGTGGCCAGTTGGTGCTGGAATGCCCTCTTTTGCCACAAGAACAAAGCGCGTTTGGTTGCCAGATTGATCTGCAATATTTACGGCTAGTACTTCGAGACCATAAATTGCTGCAGCATTGCGAGGTGCAACAGCCACAAGAGTGTCATCATCAGATTCACTGACCGTTCGAGCTGCTTCAGCAGTTGAGTTAGCCACAAATACTTCTGCTTGGGGCGCATGCTTACGGATATATCCGTGACACTGCGCCGTTGCGACCGGCATTGAAAAAATTTTGGTAATGCTTTGAAGGGTTGCACCCTTCTTCGCCAACAAACACATCTCAATATCGAGCACAACTTCTCGTTGTATAAGTAGATCGTGGTCAAATACCAATGCATCCTGGGTGTAGTTGACCGTGCCTTCAATCGAGTTTTCGATCGGTACAAACCCAAGTGAGACTGACCCATCTTCGACTGCATCAAGCACATCAATGACCGTGCGAAATGGAATGTGTTCTGCCTCTGCAAGATCGGCTTGACTCCGCAACGCTTGCTGAGTGAAGGTGCCCTCTGGGCCCAGAAAGCCGATGCGTTGCTTTGATGTTGCCATGACTTATTTGAGTCTACGACAGGGGTTGTTGCTGACTGGGGTAGATTTTGAAGCGCATGGGTACTGGCAGCAATCTCTCCTTAACGGCACCACATCTACAACGACTGTTGGCAGCCTTTGAGCAACTTGATGGTTCGAGGATTTTGCTCACAGGCGGAACTGGGTTTGTAGGAAAATGGATGTTGCAGACCGCCCAAATTGCCCAAGAGAACTCTGCTGCCAAAATTGAGATCGTGGTACCGACGAGGCGACTGACTGCCGACCACGTGCAAACAGCGATTGCAATTGGTTGTCCAAACGTCTCATGGGTTGAGGGCGATTTCATGAATAACCAGCCGGATCTTGGGCATATTGACATGATTATTCATGCCGCAACACCAGCATCTGCACGGTTGAATGCGGAGAATCCAGCCGAGATGTTGCGTATCAATGTGGAAGCGATGCAGTCGGTTTTGCGGTACGCAGGCAATAAACAACCATTTATCTTCACCTCGTCTGGCGCCGTTTATGGCACTCAACCTCAATCCGTCAGTCATATTGCGGAAGGCAATGCTGAGCCGAATCCACCATCTGAACAACTCAATGCATATGCACAAGGAAAGCAGATTGCCGAGCGAATATGCAGAGAGGCTGGAAGCAGTGGGCAGTGCTTCCCAATCGTCGCTCGACTATTTGCTTTCGGTGGTGAGTACCTACCCCGTGACACACATTTTGCAATTGGCAATTTCATTCAAAACGCCTTAGGTCGACAACCAATCGCAATACAAGGCGATGGTCGAGCACGACGTTCGTATTTGTATGGAGCAGACATGGCTACATGGTTATGGAGTGCACTTGCACATGGCGGAACTGAAATTCCATTTCACATTGGTTCTGAACATTCAGTGTCGATCTTGGAATTGGCTCAGGCAGTAGCAACAGTTTCTGGTGAACTATTGAATCACATTCCAGAAATCAATGTTGCAAAAGAGATCGACCTGTCAGAATCCGTTCATCAATACGTTCCAGCAAATTCAGAAACCAGAAAAAGCTTGCAAGTTTCCGAGTGGACCTCCTTGGAGAGGATGATTCAACTTACGCTGATGGATGCAAGCCAATGATAGAACAACCTAATTCCGATCTAATTCTTTTTTATGTATCTACCTGTTTCACGCATCCATAACGATTGAAAATACTTCCGAATTAGGACTTAGTTCTTTTACAAGTTTGTATAACTGCTTCGATGACGAATTTGCAGCAATAACCACTTGATCAGGTCGATTAGCTGTAATGCTTGAAAGTGGTAGAACTTGATTGCCTCGCTTG
>CAIOHI010000306.1 GCA_903858075.1 uncultured Actinomycetes bacterium | reverse complement strand
GTGAGTGAGCGGTCTATTTCCCTATTCTTGCACGGGTTTAGAGCGTGGTTTGGTTCTTAGGCAGTGAAGCTGATGGTGGTGGCATCGAGCGCTGAGGCCGAAATTGCTTCGCTCATGGCTGCTCCGCTGTCGCCATTGGCAAACTCGAGCATTTGGTCAAGGGCGTACAGGGTGATTGAGTACTGATGAGTGGTGCCTTCCGGCGGGCAGGGGCCTGTGAAGCCAATGGCTCCCTTCGAGTTCTGAGCCTGAATGGCATCACTTGGCAGGGTTCCAGGGGCAAGGCCCGTGAGCGACGGCGAAATGTTGGCTACTACCCAATGCGTGAAGTCGGGGGCGTCTTCGTCGGTCAAGATGATTGCGAGCGACACCGTGCCGGCCGGAACATTGGCCCAGGTGAGCGAGGGCGACTCTTTGGCATCGCCACAAACGAATGGGGGCGACACCACTGCGCCTTCAGTGAAAGGCGCAGTAAGGGTCATGAGGGCGGGTTCGGTGTCGACCACAGCAAGGTCGTCGCCTGCCATTTCGCCCTCACTTGTGGATGGCGCAACGGTGGTATTGGTAGCGGCTATTTGGATATCGGTAGGAGCTGCCATTTCGCGACCATCTTGGCGAGAGCACGCACTGAGTGCGATGAGCGAGGTGAAACATGCAAGTGCAATGAAACGAGAAGTACGAGCCATGAGGTGACGTTATTACACGAGGCAGTAGATTATGACGATCATGAGTGACCAGCCGCTTTGCATTTTAACAGTGCATGCGCACCCCGACGATGAGGCCTCTAAAGGTGCCCCAACGTTGGCAATGTACGGGGCCAATGGCGTGCGTACGGTTTTGGTGTGTTGCACCGGCGGCGAAGAGGGCGACATTAATAACCCTGGGCTCAAAGAACCTGGGCAACCATTTCATGATGTGAGCCCCGAACGTGAGCGTGAGCTCTTAGCGCAAATGCGGCCACTCGAACTTGATGAGTCGGCAAAGGCCATTGGTTTTCACGCAGTGCACATGTTGGGCTATCGCGACTCAGGAATGTTGGGTAGCGAAGCCAACAACAACCCCGAGTGCTTTCATATGGCAACAAACGACGATGCAACAGAGCGGCTTGTGCGTCTTATTCGTTTAGAAAAACCGCAAGTCATCATTACGTACAACGACGATCAGTCGGCATACCCGCACCCCGATCACATCAAAGTGCACGACATTTCATTACTCGCTTTTCATCGCGCCGGCGACCCCATGTGGTACCCCGACGCCGGGCCCGTATGGCAACCAGCAAAGATGTACTACACCATTTGGTCGAAGTCGCGTCTTGTTGCAATGCACGAATCTATGTTGAAACTTCGTGGCAAGTCGCCGTTCGATGACAAATGGTTGAACCGTGCGAACCAGGACTATCGCATTACAACGAAGCTCAATATTGGCGAGTTCATGCATGCTCGCTCTGCCGCTTTACGCGCGCATGCCACACAAATTGACCCCAATGAAATGTTTTGGTTTGGTTTGTCCGATGCAGAACTTGTTGAGGCGTACCCATATGACGACTGGGTGTTAGCGCGCAGCATTGTTGACGGCCCACAACAAGGAACTTTCGAAGACGACTTGTTTGCCGGAGTACGCAACGGCGAAGCATCACTTTTTTCCACTGCCCCATTAGAGAGGTTGCCATGACATCTTCCATTCAATATCGCATTGCAAAAGCAAAAAAAGAAGAACTTGTAGAAGGCCCCGACGATGCTGCAGTAGTGATTGCTTTGGGTGCCGGCGATATTGCGCTCGACCCGAACGTTACTTACATGACGGGCAAGTTGAAAGCAGTTGGTGATACCGGTGTTCTTATTCGGGCATTGGCAAGTGGAGAAATTGCAACAGCGCTTACAGCGCTCGCATCGCGTCTCTAAGTTGGCGATAGCCAATCATTACTGCACCACTTTTTTCAATAGCTTCACGCAATGTGGGGTCATTCACCACAAAGTTGTGATCTTCAATCCAACCCAATGTGTCGTCGCCGAGCGCACGTACTTCTGGAGTATCAACTGCAGGTTGCACATGTATTTCGGTAATGCCGGGGCGCAAATGATTGAGGTCGCCTAATACGCGTTCGCGGCTGCCGTGACGCCAGTCGTGGTTGAAGAAATCGGGAAACACAATGCCTTCGTCGTGTGCAAGTGTTCGGAAAGGGAAGCCTGCATCGGATTCAGAGATGGTAGATGGCAAGCGAATGGGAAGTTTGAATTCAAAAGCCATGTCGAGGTAAATATCAAAAAACTCTGGACGCAAAGTAATGGCAGTGAGGTGAGGCGTGAGGTGAGTGACATCAATTCCCCATGCAATGGCACGTTCAATTTGGGCGCGACATTCGCGACGCACTTCCGACAAGTCGGCGTGCTCCCACAGGTCTTCAATGGCGCTCGGAAAACCACCGTCGCCCGACAAAAGTGAAGGGGCATGAGTGATGGGGCCCCAGCGATAATTTTCATGTTCGGCATTGAGCGTGATGTGTACGCCAATGTCTTCACCGCGATACATAATGGCGGCATGACGTGCCCACGGTGCAGGCACCATGAGTGATGCACATGTTGCTACGCCTTTGCGCAAGGCCTCGTATACGCCAAGGTTGGCACCGTGACATGAGCCCAGGTCGTCACACGACAAGATGACTGCTTTCGCATCGCTCGCCAAGCCAAGGCGCTCTAAGAGCTGCGGGTTGTTGGCGCTTGCGGTCATGTTCTACACGCTAGCCGTGACAAGCACCCCACAACCCGCGTTGGGCTTGCTGCGCATTAAATGCTGCATCTACAAACTCTTGGCGGTGAGCACTGTTGGGCTCAATGTTGAGGGGCACGCCATAGCCCAGACGCACGAGCTCTAGGTTCACGAAGTAGTTATCGGAGCTGCGATACACATATGCCAAAAGGCGGTTGTAGTAGTCGCGTGCTTCTGCGTCACGCACCAGGCGTACTTTGGTTCCGGGTGGCAAGAGTTGCTTGGTGAACGCCGACGCTTCAGGGCCGTAACAACCAACGGGTTTCGTGGGATGCACGGTCTCTGGAGTATCAACCCCAATGAGACGAATTTTTTCACTCCGACCGTTAATGCGCACTTCAACGGTGTCGCCATCGGCAACACTCACAATGACGCCGTCACCAGACGGTGAGGACTGATTGCTGCAAGCCGACAGACCAACAATGGCTGTCAGTACTAACAGGGAGAAGTGTGTGCGACTCAGAGTCGTTCGATGAGTGTGCCTGTGCCTAAGCCGCCACCACAGCACATCGAGATGATGCCGTAACGGCCACCTGTGCGCTCAAGTTCGAACAAAGACTTCGTGAGGAGGAAGCCACCAGTGGCTCCGAGTGGGTGACCAAGTGCAATAGCACCACCGTTGGGGTTGGTGACATCGAGGTTGGCTCCTGTTGCACGTGCCCATGCCAAAACCACCGAGGCGAATGCTTCGTTAATTTCGAAGTTGTCAATTTGGTCGATGGTGAGGTTGTTGCGCTTCAAGAGACGCTGTGTTGCATCGATGGGGCCTTCAAGCATGAGGATGGGGTCAACACCAACAAGGCAAGAATCGACAATGCGAGCGCGTGGCTTCAGGCCAAGTGCTTTTGCTTTTTCTTCGGTCATCATGAGTACTGCTGAAGCGCCGTCGGAAATTTGTGATGAGTTGCCGGCAGTGTGCACGCCATTTTCGCGAGCAACTGGCTTCAAACCAGCAAGGCCTTCTGCATTGGTGTCGCGAATGCCTTCATCGCGCTTCACCAGGTGAGTTGTGCCAGTGGGCTTGCCTTCGTCGTCGAGGTCGGGAGCGTTCACTTCAACGTACTGACCAGCAAAGCGATCTTCTTTCCAGG
>CAIOHI010000305.1 GCA_903858075.1 uncultured Actinomycetes bacterium | reverse complement strand
TGGCAGTCGGCCATTACGCGCGGCCGAGTATCGCTGCCTGGTCACTATGAACGAGAACTCGATGGCCTACTGCGCAGTGCCGATGAAATTGCTCTCTCACTCACTCACCTGCCGCCTCGCGGTGAACGACTCGAGCCACCACGTTGGCGCGACCAAGCAATAGAAACTTTGCAGTGGGCATACGAGGCTTTTTCGGGAACACCCCTCAGTGTTTCTGGAATTCCCTCTACGAGTGCCGACGGAGAACTGACCGAATTGCTCTCGTTTGCTTCTCAGATGGTGAATGACCTGAAGAGCGACGGCTTGGCGCTTCAACACGTTTGGCTCAGCAGCCTCGAGCGCACTGCGGGCCTTACCTCATTACCTGCTTTCTCTTCACTTACAAAGTAGTTGTACCCTTTCGCACCATGAGCACCCCCATTTGGCAAGTATCTGATGAGAAGAGGCCAGGCCTTGCGCTCACCCAATTTTTTGCACAACACAATCTCTTGTCATTTACCCATGCGATGGAATGGAGTGTGCGCGAACCAAACGAGTTCTGGCAAGCCATCTGGAACGCCACTGGAATTGTTGGCATACCGGGCGAACCTGCCGTTCGTTTTCCTTCTGAGAGCATTGTAGAAACCGAATTCTTCCCGCATGCGATGCTCAACATTGTTGACACTTTTTTGCAACCACGCGACAACGCCAATGACGATGCAATTGTTTACGTTTCAGAATCGGGCGAACGTCACTGCATCACGTGGCGCCAATTGCGCGCAGATGTAAACAGAGCAACTCATGCGCTTCGCCAGTACGGCGTGCAGGCGGGCGACCGCGTAGCGGCCTGGATGCCCAATAGACCAGAGACCATCGTCTTGTACCTTGCATCGCAAGCACTTGGTGCAATCTTTACCTCAACGTCATCGGACTTTGGAGTGCAAGGAGTTGTTGACAGGTTCAGCCAAACCACACCTCGTGTTTTACTTGCTGCAGACGCGTACTCGTATGGGGGTAAAAGCTTTTCCTGCAGTGAAAGGTTGCAAGAAATTGTTGAAGCTTTGCCATCACTTGAACATGTCATTTATGTAGAGACATCAAGCACACAAGTGAACTCTTTGCCCCTGGCGAAAAGTTGGAATGATTTTCTTGCCTCAGGGAGCGACGTTCCTATTGAGCGGCCACTCTTTCCTTTCAATCATCCAGGTCTCATTTTGTACTCATCAGGAACAACTGGAATGCCGAAGTGCATTGTTCATAAGGCCGCAGGTGTTCTTCTGACACATCTCAAAGAGCAGCAACTGCATTGCGATATTCAACCAGGTGACACTGTTTTTTACTTCACAACATGCGGATGGATGATGTGGAATTGGTTAACTTCTGCACTTGCATCGGGCGCCACCATTGTGCTTTTCGACGGAAACCCTGCATACCCCAACTTGAACACGTTGTTTGACCTCTGCGAAAAAGAAGACATCACACTTTTTGGTACGTCAGCAAAATTTATTGATTCGTGTCGCAAGGCCGAACTTTCACCCACAAACACTCATCGTTTCCCTGCCCTGCGCACCATCTGCTCTACTGGGTCTCCGTTAAATGCTGCAGGTTTTGAATGGGTGTACGAACACTTTGCAGCCGAGGCACACCTCGCTTCTATTTCTGGAGGCACAGACCTGTGCGGATGTTTTGTGGGTGGCGACCCCACAAGCCCTCTTTATGCAGGCGAAATTCAAGGCGCCATGTTGGGTATGGACGTCTCTGTCTATAACGACAGTGGTGAAGAACTGCTCAACGGCACTGGCGAGCTTGTTTGCCGCAATGCGTTTCCCTCAATGCCAATTGGATTTTGGGGAGATACAACAGGCGAGAAATATCACAACACATACTTCTCGCGCTTTGAAAACACTTGGACTCATGGCGACTTCGCATCGCGTACTGCACACAATGGATTTGTCATTCACGGACGATCTGACGCCACATTAAATGTTGGCGGAGTACGTATGGGAACAGCAGAACTTTATTCACAGGTCGAGACGTTTACAGAAATTATTGAGTCGGTTGCCGTTGCCCAGGAATGGGACGACGATACGCGCATTGTTCTTTTCCTTCGCATGGCCGACAATTCACAATGCACACCAGAACTCGAGCAGGCTCTACGCCAGCGTTTACGTCAATTCATTTCGCCACGCCACGTGCCAGCACTCATCATTCCCGTCTCAGACATTCCCCGCACCCGTTCAGGAAAGATCAGCGAGTTAGCAGTAACCGACATCGTAAATGGCCGCCCCGTTCGCAACACAGAAGCGCTAGCGAATCCGGAATGCCTGCAGGAATTTGTAATTACCGACTGAAAAGCCCCTCAGGTATGGAAACCAAGAGTTGCACCACCTAACATCCCTATATGTCGACAACAACATTGCTTCATGGCGGCGCAGTTATTGATGGAACAGGTTCCGCACCGCAACTCAATACATCGGTTTTCATTGATGGTGAAAAAATAGTTGCGGTGGGCACCGAGGCCGACGCTCTTGCTCAGTCACACAAAGACGTACAGAAAATTGATGTCTCGGGTCTCACCGTGATGCCCGGACTCATTGATGCCCATACTCATGTGACCTTGGGAGAACCAGCAAGTAACGACGAACTTTTCCACCATCGCGAACCGGCAACAGCTGCTCTCATTGCCGCTCACAATGTAAAGAAAATATTGCAAGCAGGCGTCACCAGCATTCTCGATGTAGATGGCATTTTCAATATTGGGCCCGCCCTGCGTGATGCCATCAATGCAGGTATCACCGAAGGACCTTCAATGAAGTCGGGAACTTTTGCACTCATGACCGCAGTGGGTGGTACTGCGGGTCGCATGATTCCCGATCATGGCACTGCCGGTTACGCCGAAGTTGTTCACAACCGCGATGAAATGGTGCGTGTTGTGCGCCGCCAAATTAAAGATGGCGCCGACATCATCAAAATTCATGTCACCGGGGTTATTCCCGCACGCAGCGGAGAAATTCAAGTGTGGACTCGTGATGAGTTGAAAACAGTTTGCGATACCGCGCACGACTTAGGCATTCCCGTTACCGCACATTGTCGTGGCGACCAGGCAACTCTCGATGCCGTTCTTGCGGGTGTAGACATTATTTGGCACGCTTCGTTTCTTGGAGATCGAGCGCTTGAAGCAATTATCGATAAGAAAACTGCTGTCGGCCCTGTATTCACCTTCCTTGCAAACCTGGCCGAATACGGTGCCAAAGTAGGCGCAACAGCAAGCGTGCAATCTACTTTTGCCGGCGAGTTGGAACACACTGGTGCACGACTACGCCAAGCGTACGATGCTGGGGTTCCGCTGCTTTGTGGCTCGGAAAGTGGCTTCTCCATTACTCCTTACGGCAACTGGCATGCGCGCGAAATGGAAGTATTCGTACAGCACATGGGTCTCACTCCACTGCAAGCAATTTCGTGTGCCACCTATACCAATGCACATGCCATCCAGCAGTTTGGTCAAGTCGGCATCATTGCGCCCGGAGCACAAGCCGACATTTTGGTGCTCGATGGCCATCCTGAAAAAGATGTTGCGGTTTTAGGAGACAAAAGCTCCTTTCGTCATCTTTTCAAAAAAGGACGTGCAATTACTTTGGCTGAAGTTCCTGAGCGCTCTCTACTGCGCGGAGAACGCATTGAGCCATGGTCGGCACAGCTCTTGAAATGGAATCTCATTCATCAGAAGTAAGTACGTTGCCTAAGGTCTCGCGCCACTTGCCAATGTCTACGTAGTCCCGAAAAGCAGTAATTTTCTGCGCGGCCATGTCAACTTCAACCACGCAATGGCAGGGCACCGCATATTTCTGGCCCTTAATCCAAAAACAATCGAGCCGTTCGCAATGCACTCGATGCTCGGCGGTCGCAATGGAGCGAATTTGCCATTCAATACGTTCGCTACGCGTCACGATGGGGCGAAACATTTCCACAATTGCACTTCTCCCCTCGGCTGGCTCATAGGGAACGTTGCAATACGTGGCATTTTCGGCAAAATGGGCCCCAATTGCGCCAAGATCGCCACTTTCCACTGCAGTAAATAGACTGAGCACAATCTGTTCAGGGGTCATTGCCGACAGAGTACAACGAAACGTAAGGGGAACATATGAAACGAGCAATAGTCACTGGTGCTGGCCGTGGCATTGGGCTCGCCATTGCACAACGACTCGCCGCCGAAGGCTGGGTTGTAGGTGTTCTCGATACCAATGAAGCCGATGTAAAAAAAGCTGTTGCCGACATTCCGCGCTCCATTGCTCTCGTTGCCGATATCTCGCAACCCGATTCTGTTAACGCTGCTCTCGAAACTTTCGGAGAAGCACCGCACTGCCTGGTGAACAATGCCGGCATTGTGCGCTTTGGGCCTTTGCTCACACTTAGCCATAGCGATTTCTCGGCAGTGGTCAATGTGAATCTCATTGGCACTTTCAACATGGCTCGTGCTGTTGCTCAAAAAATGATTGATGCAAACATTCAGGGCACCATCATCAACGTCACTTCTATGAATGGTGTTGCGCCCGGGCCAAATGCCGGAGCCTACGGTGCAACGAAATCGGGCATTGCACTCATGACCCAACAAATGGCGATTGAATGGGGCCCTTTAGGTATCCGTGTCAATGCAATTGCACCAGGGCTCATTCTTGCTGGCATGAGCGACCCCATTTACGCCGACCCAGTGGTACGTGAAGCACGCGAGTCGCGTGTTCCA
>CAIOHI010000304.1 GCA_903858075.1 uncultured Actinomycetes bacterium | reverse complement strand
TTCAATGCGCGCAATGTTTTGCGTAGGCGGAAGCGAAGCAGGGTTGTCGACCAATTGAATTTCACCAGTGGTTTTGTGCACGCGGTATTCCACCGATGGTGCAGTTGCAATGAGGGCCAAGTTGAACTCGCGCTCTAAACGCTCTTTCACAATTTCCATGTGCAAGAGCCCAAGGAAGCCACAACGGAACCCAAACCCGAGCGCACCAGAACTTTCTGGTTCATAGGTAATAGATGCGTCGTTCAGTTTGAGTTTCTCCAAACTGTCGCGCAAGTTCTCGAAGTCGTCGCCGTCAATTGGGTACAAACCGCAAAACACCATTGGCTTCGGGTTGTTATAGCCAGGCAACGCTTCTGCGGCTGGCTCGCCTGAACGTGTAACAGTTTCACCGCTTCGTGCTTCGCCTACATCTTTGATGCCCGCAATGAGATAGCCCACTTCGCCCGGCCCAAGTTCAACGACCGGAGTTGGCACGGGTCGACGCACACCAATTTCAATTGCTTCGTGAATTGCACCGGCCTGCATGAATAACAATTTGCCTTTGGCGTCGAGTGTGCCTTGCATGACGCGAATGCTGCTCACTACTCCGCGGTACTGGTCGTATTGGCTGTCGAAGATGAGCGCCTGCAGCGGCAACGTAGGGTCGCCTGTTGGTGGCGGAATTCGTTCAACGATGGCATCGAGCAATTCGGGAACGCCCTCACCTGTTTTTGCCGAGATGCGCAAAATGTCTGCGGCTGGAATGCCAAGAACACGTTCAATTTCATCGGCGTAATACTCGGGGTTTGCTGCGGGCAGGTCGATCTTGTTCAACACCGCCACAATTTCCAGATCATTTTCTAAGGCGAGATAGCAGTTGGCCAACGTTTGCGCTTCAATTCCTTGAGCCGCATCGACCACCAACACCACGCCTTCACACGCGGCCAAAGAACGGCTGACCTCGTAGCCGAAGTCGACGTGCCCAGGGGTGTCGATGAGGTGCAGGACCGAGCCTTTCCAGTCGACCCGCACGTTTTGGGCCTTAATAGTGATGCCCCGCTCGCGCTCGAGGTCCATGGTGTCGAGGTATTGGGCGCGCATATCTCGCACCTCAACGGCATTGGTGAGCTCCAAAATACGGTCAGATAGGGTGGACTTACCGTGATCGATGTGGGCAATGATTGAAAAGTTGCGAATGCGAGAGAGATCCATGAGTTATGAGAATTCTACTGTCGCGGTTGGGTACTGGGCATCACGCTGTTAGCCTTTGCGACCATGGCAAACATCAAGAGCCAAAAAAAGCGCATCCTTACCAACGCCAAGAGCCAAGAGCGAAACAAGGCAGTTAAGAGCGAACTTCGCACTCGTGTGAAGACGGCTACCTCCAGTGCAGGTACTCCAGAAAGTGCTGAAGACGTTCGCATGGCAATGAAGCGCCTCGACAAAGCCGCCACGAAGGGGATCATTCACCCCAACCAGGCTGCTCGTCGCAAGAGCCGCCTCATGAAAAAAATTAACGCTGCCGGCTAACTGCCCTATTGCGCCTCGCGCCACCAGCCAACCTGCTGAGTCGCGCCACTAATACTTCCATCACCAGTTCTTCTGGCCAGTCTCGTTGACCCCGTAATTGCACATCTGCATCGGCAATGAGCACGATTGCCTGAGTAATGGCATCGCTTCCCAATTTGTCGGCCTGCTGCATTGCTTTGCGCGCTGGAAACTCGCTACGAATGCCGAGCAGAGCCATTGCATCGGCAGCCGACGACACGCCAGCCCCATCGAGACGCGCGAAGCGCTCGAAGTGCCTGTGCAACAACACCATGACTTGTAACGGATGCATCTCGCCAGCGTGCATGAGGCGGTGCAGCACCTTGAGCGCTTCGCCGGTGTTACCTGTGTCAATTGCATCGGTGAGATGCCACGGCGCCGTAGAGCCCGACTCGCCAAGGAAAATAACTACATCGTCGTAGGAAAGCTTTTTGCCTGTTCCATAAGTGGACAGCAAAGTGTCGACAATGCCAGGAAAACGACCAGTGTCGTTGCCCAAGGTTTCATTGATGGCTGAAATGGCATGAGGGTCGAGACGTAAACCAGCGAGTTCTAATTGTTCACGGAACCACAGTTCGCGTTCTTTCGGCTTTTGAGAGACCGTGGTAGGAACTGTGGACCCACCTGCCTTTTTGATGGCGTCGAGAACTGACTTCGCAACGGCGCCTGTTGCAGTGAAAATAATGTCGGTTGCAGCAACTGGGCTTGCAAGATACGCAACAAGAGGTTGCAGCCCGTCGACTTTTGGCACATTGATATGGCGTAGTACTACTACTCGACGCTCGGTGAATAGGGCCAAGGTGTTTGCGGCATCTACTGCTGCTCGCACTGCAGCATCGACCTCGTCCACAGTTGATTTTTCTGCGTCGTAGTCGTCGAGCATGAGCGACCTGTCGCCATCGCCAATGAGCTCGTGTACACGGGTGCCAAGTTCTTCTAATACGAGCGATTCATCGTCGCCGGTAATGAGATAAATCGTCACCCCCCTAGTGTCGCACAGCGCTGTCCGATGACTGCCACCCACCACACCCAGCGCACTCCAAAGCGCATCGGGAGCATCACTACGTCACCCAACCCCGCGCCAATCACCCCTGCAAAAAGACACAGCGGAAGTCCCACCAACATGACAATGCCGGCAATAGGCACTGCAAAAAGGTTGGTGATGAGACCAATGGGGCTGAGGCGCCCAAAAACCAAATACAGGGGCAATGCAGTTCCTATTTGAGCTGCTGTCGTTGTTGCGAGCGGTAGCGCAACAAGCTTTGGTATTCGGCACTTACGCAACATGCGCTGAAGCGGTGCAGTGAGAACAATGAGACCCGCTGTTGCCCCAGACGACATCCAAAAGCCCACCTGCCACATCAACATGGGGTCAATAACAACAAGCCCCGCAACGCACAGAGCAAGCACCACTAAAGATTTCACTTTCCAGCCCGCAGTAAAGCAGAGCATAGTCACAGCTGCCATTGCAGCAGCGCGCAACACCGACGGTTCTGCACGCGTGAGCACTGTAAACCACGCCAATACAGAAAGCGTTGCAACAAGCCGCGTGCGGGGTCGCATTCGTGTGAGCAGCGGTGCAGCACCTGCCAATACGAATGCAATGTTTTGACCCGATACAGCAGTGAGATGTGACAGCCCCGAGTCGCGAAAGGCACCGATCATTGCGCGTGGCTGATTGCGATCATCACCAATCACAAGACCCAAAAAGAGTGCTGCTTCGTTGGCCGGCAAACGCGATGCACCAAAAGCAAGTAAGCGGCGAATGCGATTTGTTGCCCGAGTGAAAGCAGAACCATCGCTCCATGTTGATGCCACTTTCACATTGGAGAGTTGCCCAACAATATGTTGCGTTGCTC
>CAIOHI010000303.1 GCA_903858075.1 uncultured Actinomycetes bacterium | reverse complement strand
TGCACAACGGAAACCTTGTTTGCGTCTCCCCAGGCCTGAACGCGAATTGCAGCCTCGCACGCATCGGCACGTTCCTGATTGACCACAAGCAAGAGTGATCCCAAGTGGAAAGACTGTGGTTGCGAGGAGGACATGTCTATATCTTTACTCATCGGTGTGCACAGTTGCCCATAGGAAGAACTCAATATTGCCACCAGCGCCAGAGATGGGCGACTCGTATTGCCCATGAACACGACAACCCGCCGTATTGAGAGCCTCCGCCACGCGATCAACGGCGTCTTGTCGCACTTGCGGATCTACAACAATTCCCCCCGCAGGCACGTCAGTACGTTCTGCTTCAAACTGGGGCTTCACCAAAAGCACGAGTTCGGCTCCGTCTCCAGAGAGCGCAACAATGTGGGGCACCAATTGGGCAAGTGAGGTGAAACTCACATCGGTCACCACAATTTGCGCAAGACCACTGTGCTCATCGCCCCATTGGGTGCGTAAATCTTCTGGAGATAATTGCGAGATGTGCTGGCTCTCCAACGAGGTCACCGCCGCGTGCGTCAACATTTTCTGGTGCAGTTGACCACGCCCTACGTCGACAGCCACAACGTGCGCAGCACCGTGTTGCAACAGGCAATCGGTGAACCCACCAGTGGAAGCCCCAATGTCGAGGCAATACGCACCTAACACATTGATGCCGAAGTGTTCAAGAGCGCCTTCAAGTTTGATTCCACCACGACCCACAAAGCGATTAGCTATTGGCGCAACATGAACAGTGTCTCCCGCGGCCACCATTGATGCCGCATTGCTCACCACTGCCCCATTCACCCGCACACGATTCTCTGTGAGTGCAGCTTCTACGTCGGCTTCACTCGACAACAGGCCGCGGTGCAGCACCTCGCGCACCAGTGAACGACGTTGCTTCATTGGCGTCCCCGTCGAAGATCGTCTGAGTCATTGGTCTTATTCAAAAGCAGTGTTGCGATGTCGCAAAAAGTGTTTCCTGTGTAGTGAAAAGAAACACCGTCAACGGGGCCAGCACATTTCTCTTGCACACCCGACCACACCTGGGCATAAGCAATGCCGAGGCGCTGCGCAAAAGCTCCGTCGGTGTCGGGGCGATCGCCCACCATAATTTGCCGGGCGACGGGCGTTGACCCTGCGAATGCCTGTACGAGTTGCGCCATCGCTTGGTGCGGCTTTCCAGCCATCACCGGTGTGAGTTGCGATGCATAGGCATACGAGGCAACGAGCGAGCCACCACCTGGCAAAATTCCTGTCTCGGCAGGAAACGTAGCGTCATCATTTGTGCCAATCAGCCGCGCACCCGCCAATAGGCACGACAAACCTGTGTGTAGAAAATCAAAACAAAAGTCGCGATGCATTCCGACGACGACCGCATCAATATTTGCTGGGTTAAATGTGCTGTCTAATAAAGCGTCTCGAACGTCCAGTACTCGTGCGCCACGATTCTGTATTGCTTCAATAACACCTGGACCCGAACATGCCAACACAGTTTCGGTTGGCTCAATAAGTGAAGCAGCTGCTTGGGCGCTCGTCACCACATTGCCGATAGCAGGAATACCCATACTGCAAAGTTTCTGTTCTTGATCGGCGAGACGCGTAGAAGAATTGTTTGTCACAAAATTGACTTGCCAACCCGCCTCACGTACGGCTGCAATGCTCTCGGGAACGCCTGCAATGACCGAACCCCCGCGCCATATGACTCCGTCGAGATCACTCCAAATGATGCCCGCAGCGCCTTCAGTTTTGCTTGTTGCACCCATACCTGCCACCCTTAGAGTGTGCCTCATTTTGAACCATTCTCAGCGCTTCGTTACACCAATGCCCCAACTGACCTCTTCGCACTGAGTTCGCCTCCATACGACGTCTTGAGCACCGATGACCGCATCCATTACGGCTCACAGAGCCCCTGGAATATTGTCCATGTCGATTGCCCCCTCGATGCCGACGGCCCAGAGCGCTACAAGAAAGCCGCGACAGATATTCACGACTGGATCTCGAGCAAAGTGCTCACCTTGGACCCCACCCCCTCGTTCACGCTGTACCGCATGTCATTTCGCGATTCAACAGGGAAAGAGCGCCATACCGTTGGGGTCATTGGCGCACTCGAAGTTGTCGACGTTGGTGCGGGTGGCGTTCTTCCTCATGAGCAAACAACGCCTAAGGCCAAGACAGACCGGCTTGACCTCACAAGGGCCACGCAATGCAACTTGTCTCCGGTCTGGGGCTTGTCGCTCTGCAGTGGTCTGACTGACGTGCTTCTTGCTCCCGGAGAACTCATGGGTGAAATGACCGACGAAGACGGTGTGGTGCATCGTGTTGAACGGGTTACCGACACACAGCGTATTGACGCCATTCGTTCGGCAATTGCCAGTGCACCCGTGGTCATCGCCGACGGGCACCATCGCTATGCCATTTCGCGCACGTACCGAGACGAAATGCGTGCCTCCAATTCTCCCCTCGCAGCAGCTGCTGGCCTCACCATGACATACGTAGCAGAACTCGTTGAGGAGCAGTTGAGCATTGCTGCCATTCATCGCCTCATTGCTTCGGTCAGCCCAACACAAATGGAAGAAGTTCTTGAACGCTTTTATACACGTGTCAGCGACAACGTTCTATCGGAACTCACATTGACACATATGAATGCCGAAAAGGCAATCTGTCTTCTGCGCCCTGACGGATCCACAACGCTGTACACCGAAAAGGTGGAAAAATTCTCTGCGGTACGTGCACTCGATAGCGCTCGCCTTGAGCACGCAATCACAACGTCAATTGGCTCACTCGATGCAGCAGGCATCTCTTATCAGCACGGAACTCATGAAGTGCTTGAGGCACTACAAGCCGGACTCGCCCAATGCGCAGTTCTTATTCGCCCAGTTTCACTGGCAGAAATTCGCCGCACTGCCGATGAAGGATTACTGATGCCTCCGAAGTCGACTTTTTTCACACCAAAATTGCGCACAGGTTTAGCCATGCGCCCGTTAGCAGTTGATTAACCCTTTACGTATTTGAGGCAGCGTAAATTGAGGCAATTGCGCTGTCGAGTGCTGCATTGAATGCGCTATCGGACTGCTGGGCCGACAGCCCTTCGGTGAGCGCACGCGAGAAACTGGCAATGACACCATTGTTCTTGCCGAGTTTTGTATTGGCGTCGTCACGCGAGTAACCACCAGACAAAGCAACAACACGCAACACGCTCGGATGCTTCACGAGATCGAGATAGAAATTGTCTTCTTCGGGAAGAGTGAGTTTGAGCATGACTGGCTGATCGGCTGGTTGCGCATCGAGTTCTTTGAGAAGAGCCGCCTTCAACAACACTTCGGCTTCTCTTTTGCTCGGGCTGTTAATGTCGACTTCCGGTTCGATAATGGGCACTAGACCGGCAGCAAGTATTTGACGACCAACCGCAAATTGCTGGGCGACTACTTCAGAAACACCTTTTGCATTTGCGACTTTAATAACGGAGCGCATCTTTGTTCCGAATATGCCATTTGATTGTGCCTTAGCCAATAGTGCATCGAGCTCGGGCATGGGCTTCATTAACTGCACACCGTCTGCCTCGTCGGCAAGGCCTTTGTCAACTTTGAGAATAGCGATGACCTGCTTGCGGCTCCATAGGTACTCTGCACTACTCACACCTTCAATGCTGCGGTCCATTGTGCCTTCAAACAAAATGGCAGCCAACACGCGCTCACCGGTAAAAGCTGGGCTCATGACCATTCGGCTACGCATGGCATGAATGACGTCGAACATTTCGTCTTCGTTGGTGTAGGCAGTTTCGTCAACACCATACAACTTCAATGCTTTTGGCGTACTTCCACCGCTTTGATCTAAAGCGGCGATGAAGCCTTTACCGGTGCGCATTTGTGTAAGTTGCTGCTGGTTCACAGTGGGGCCTTTCAGGAAGAACTTCTCTGAAAACACTAGCCAGTTTGTGCTTGCAAGCAAGAAGTTCCTGAGTTACCAGGTTTTTGTCAGCTCTTTTTGAATCTCTGCGAGGCTCTTTTTGACTGCGACCTTGCGGCGCATGTTGAGAACTTGCTTCGCCAGCAACTCGGTACGGCTTTGCACTGCACCGCCTGCGCGATAAAAGCGACGCCGGACGCTTCCGCAGACCATGACTTCTTCGCCTTCTTGGAGCAGCGTCTTGACAGCCGTGATCCAGTTGACAGGAACCGTGAACCTACCCTCATCGCTTTCGGTGACGACATCGAAAGAAGTGGCGAACTCGCCTGACCCTAAGACTCTTTCAACTGGGGCATTCAGAACCACACCTTGAATAACTACAACATTCATATGCTCTCCACTTCTCGCGGTTGTGATGCGACACCTCGTGGCGCATGAGAAGGAGCAAGGCTCAATACGAAGACAGTAACGAAGGGGTGTTAGCGCACTGGCCCAAGATGGGAAAGACGGTCTGCAACATCAACAAATTCCGCGTCATATTGCATCACGCGAGCAAAAAGGCGACGGGCTTCAACAATGTTTCCTGAACGGTCGTGAAGATCTGCCGCCATGTACCACTGGCGCAAATGGTAATCCTGCACTCGTTTAGGAACATTGAGAACGGAATCGAAAAGGTGAACAGCATCAGCAAGTTTTCCCTGATCAGCCAGTGCACCAGCGGCCACAATTCGGCCTTCTGCAAGGACCGACGGGTGAGGCGACAAATCTTTGATTTCGGTCCAGATTTGATTCACTTTGCTCCACCGACGCAACGCCCGATATGCATCGGCGAGTACCGGCAACACGGTGGTGCGAGCAGGATCAAGAACTCGAGTTGCTTCGAGCTCATTTACCGCGGTACGCCATTTCCCTTGACGATAAGCGCACAGGCCAGTCATTTCATGCACAAGGGCAAGGCCTGGCAACTGACGAGACAAAACTTGCAGCAATCTTGCTGCATCTTCGTAACGCTCATATTCAAAAGCATCAATTGCTTTTTGCAAACGCTCTGTAGTTGACTGCGACTGACGAACGCCAACACTCTTTTCAACATCACGTGAGATATCGGAAGGCAACGGACGATCGCTGCGAGGAATACCCGGTACCCGGTTCTCGCCACGGTTGTCGCCTTGACTGCGCCCTCGCGGAGCAACACCGCGTTGAACTGCCTTGCGTGCAGTTTTTTTTACAGCACCTTCGTCGACCCATTCAACCTTTTTACGAACCGGCCTGGCAGTGGGTGCACCACTTCCTTCGGTACGACGCCCACCTGTGCGGGCATACACCTCGCGTGACTTTTGTTCTGCTGCAGTGAGCGCTGGCCGAGCAGGGCGACGGTCATCGGAATCACGATCTCGTGAAGGACGACGGTCATCGGAATCGCGACCTCGTACTGGACGACGGTCATCAGAATCGCGACCTCGTACCGGGCGGCGCTCGTCAGAATCACGACCTCGCGTGGGGCGAC